>CALCTE010000181.1 GCA_937893885.1 uncultured Clostridia bacterium
CTGCCGAGGACCCTGTTTTCACCGCCCTTTACGACCCCTCGGTACGGGCGGGAAGAACCAAGGCTTCCCCCGGCGAGGGAGGTGTAGAGCTGACGGGGAATCTCACCGTTTCCGCCCTTGGCGAAGGGATGGACGGCGTGCTTCATCGGGATCATACGTCGGAGTTTGAGCAATTTATCCCCGCGGAGATCCCGGAAGGGCTTTCCGAGATCGGTGTGGAGATCACGCCCTTCGAGGTGTTGCCCACCCTCCATTCCGACGGCAGTATCTCCGCAAGAGTAATCTGCAACGCCACTCTCTCCTTCTATACCAAGGAGCAGGTGTCCTTCCTGTGCGACCCCGTGACCCAGACGGAGCCCGAGGAGGAAGATCCCTATTCCGTGGCGTATTTCTACCCGGCTAAGACGGATACCCTGTGGTCGGTGGCCAAGAAATACCGCGTGGATCCCGCCAAGCTGAAGGCAGATAACCCCACCTCCTTTGACGAAAGCGGACGTCTGGCGGCAGGCATTCGGACGGTTACCGTGTTAAAGCGATAAAAACGGCTCCCGCAGGGTGATCCTTTGCGGGAGCTTTTCCGTGTTCGCTATTTTTCCAAGCAGGAAGCAAACTTGTTTGAGAACATCTCGTATTCCCGTTCCTCGGTGATCCAGACGATGACATCCGCCTCGGCGATCCCCATGCGTCTGTACGCTTCCAAACGGTGGTTGCCGTCGTTCAGCTCAAACACACCCTCGGATTCCCCGTAGGGAATGAGATAATGGACGATCAACGGGGGCAGATCCCGCTTTGCGGCGATGACCTCCCGAAGGGTGGCAACGTGCTGTTCAAACCACTCCTCGTTGACCCGCCACTTCATGTGGGGTTCGGGGCCACAGCAACGGGCAAACAGCGACAGCGGCATTTTCACAGGGCCGAGAAAACGGCGGGGAAACAATCGCAACCCGCGGGAAAACTCTTCGTTGTGTCCGTCGGAAAGCAGATAGGTGTGCACCCAATCCTCCAATCTTCCGCAATCGGCAAACGCTTTGGCGGAAGACAGGGTGCAACGGTATTCGGGCATAAATTCCTCCTTCTTCGTGTAAACGATCTTTTTGATGGATTCAAGAGAGAGATAGAATTCATCTGCCAATTGCTCCACGCCGGCGCCTGCGCGGAACTTCGACTTGATGGCCTCGTTTCTTTGGGCAAGGTATTGCTTATACCCGGAGGTTTGGCCCCAGCTCCGCTTGGTATCCCCCGCGGGAATATACACAAGCTGTCCGGAGGCGTATTTTTGGATCTCCCGCAAAAGCGCTTCGGGGAAAACGTCCTTGCCGTTGCGATACTTCATTCTACCAGCTCCTCTCGAAAAACATCATACACCGCCACCGCGAAAAAAGAAAGATACCGAACGGTTACAACTGTTTTTTACAGAATACCACAAAGGAACGGCAAAGGCAAGGCAAGGAAACGCATTTTCTTCCCAAAAAGGCGGAAATTGCCGTTTTCTTGCTTGAAAAGTTCACAAATTTGTGTTATACTACCCTTACGATCAACAAAAAGGAGGTGCCGTTTATGCATTTGCAGGAATCCGGCGAGATGTATCTGGAGACCATTCTGACTCTGACCAAGAGGGGTATTCCCTTCCGTTCCATCGACGTATGCGAGGAGATGGGGTATTCCAAGCCCAGCGTCAGCCGTGCCATGGGGTTGCTCAAAAAGGGCGAGTTCATTACCGTGGACAAAAGCGGCTATATCTCCCTGACGGAAGCGGGGCGTGAGGTAGCAGAGAAGGTATTCGCGCGGCACACCCTGTTGACCTCCCTGCTGACAAAGCTGGGAGTAGATCCCGAGACCGCCGCAGAGGACGCCTGCAAGATGGAGCACGTGATCAGCGACACCACCTTTGAGGCCATTAAGAGCTATTTGGAAAAGTAAAGAAAATCCCGCAAGCCAAAAACGGTTTGCGGGATCTTTTTATTTGGTGAGGTAATCGTTGGCCGCCTTCAACATTGCCTTGGCGTTGTCGAAGGTGAGCATTGCAAAAGCCTTTTCAAAAGGCAGCAGGTGATACCGAAAGCGCTCGAATCCCGGGTTGTGGGAAGGCGTCTGTTCCCCGAAGTTCCCCGGGAAATACACCACGGTCTTGTCGTTGCCGTTTCGCATATGATAGGTGATCTCGTAGCGGAAGCCGGGATCGATCCGAGGCTTGACGGAGGCTTCCTCCCAGGTTTCCCGGAAGGCTGTCTCTATTTCCGTTTCTTTTCCTTCCATATGTCCTTTGGGGAAGCCGCAAACACCGTCGTCCCCGGTCTGCACCAGAAGATAAAGGATCTGCCCGTTTTTGACGGTATAAGGAATGGTACCGCAGGAACGTTCTAACATGGGATCACCTCGTTTGGGTTCGTTTAAGAAAGATAGGAAGAAAGCAGATTGGAAAGCACCCGTGCGCCCTCGGCAAAGCTTGCCATAGAGACGTATTCCTCCCGTGTATGGGCGCCGCCTCCCGCTACCAGCCCGATGCACACCGCAGGGATCCCCATGGAAAGGGGCAGGTTGCAATCGGTGGATGCGGGATACCGCGCAGGCAAAGGAAGCCCCGCGAAAGCGTTCTCACACCCGATCACCAAAGCCCGTTGCTTTGCTTCCTCCACGTTGCCGCAGGGACGGATGCCGATGGTCTCCACCGTCAGGTTGCAATCCTTGACGTTGTTGCAGGCGGAACGGAACTGCGCTTCCATTTGGGCAAAGTTCTCGTGGCGGTCACTGCGGAATTCATACAGCAGGGAAGCCTCCGGGGCGATGGTATTCACCGTGGTGCCTCCCACGATACTGCCGAAATTGAAGGTGGTGATGCCCTCCGCGGGAAGGGGCTGTTTTTCAAGCTCCGAAACCAGGCCGCACAGCTTGGCGATGGCGTTGGGCGCGCCGAAATCGCGGAAGGAGTGTCCCCCCGCCGTTTTTACCGTCACGCGGTAGCGCATGGATCCCACGCAGGTGTCGTGGAGCTTTTCCAGATAGCTGTCAAAGGAGATCACCTCCCGCAGACGGCTTCCGTAACGCTCCATCAAGGCGCGGCAACCCAGCAGGTTGCCCTCTCCCTCCTCGCACACGTTGGCGGCGAAGACGAAGGTAACGTCCTTTTGAAGGGTCTGCTTTGCCATCTCTGCCCCGCCGTGGAGCAGAAAGGCCACGTGGGCAGTATCGTCCCCAATGCCGGGACAATACAGGCGATCCCCCTCCTCCCGCAGGACGAGAGGGGTATTTTCGTCAAAGACGATATCCGTGTGGGCCATGAACAGCACCACGGGGGTATCCTCTCCCCCGCCCAGCTCCAGGATCACGTTCCCGACCTCGTCGGCAAAGGCGTTCAGGCCTCGGGAGCGCCACCATTCCAGGCAGAAGGCGGTGCGCTTCTTCTCCGACTTGCTTGGCGCGGGGATCACCGCAAGGGATTTGGTGAGGGCGAGGATCTTGTTTGCATCAAAGATCATATTTGCTCATGTCGGGCAGGTAAGACAGGGCTTTTTGGATCTCCTCGTCGGAGGGGATGTAGTCCGTCATCTTGCCGTCGTGGAATTTTTCGTAGCTCATCATATCGAAATAGCCAGTTCCCGTAAGTCCGAATACGATGACCTTTTCTTCTCCCGTTTTCTTGCATTTGAGCGCCTCGTCGATGGCAACTCTTATAGCGTGAGAGCTTTCGGGAGCGGGAAGGATACCTTCTATTCTTGCAAAATATTCTGCGGCTTCAAATACCTCGGTCTGCTTTACACTTCTTGCTTCCATAAGACCTTGGTCGTAAAGCTCGGATAAAACGGAGTTCATACCGTGATAACGAAGACCGCCTGCGTGAGTTGCGGCGGGCATAAAGCCACTGCCAAGTGTGTACATCTTTGCCAAAGGACAAACGCGTCCGGTGTCGCAATAGTCGTAAGCGTAAGCACCTCTTGTAAGGGTAGGACAGCTTGCGGGCTCAACGGCTATAAACTTATAGTCTCTCTCTCCGCGAAGCTTTTCGCCCATAAAGGGAGCAATGAGTCCGCCGAGGTTAGAACCGCCGCCGGCACAGCCGATGACGATGTCTGCCTTTACGCCGTATTTGTCAAGTGCTGCCTTCGTTTCAAGACCGATAACGCTCTGGTGCAAAGTCACTTGGTTAAGTACGCTTCCGAGCACGTATCTGTAGCCTTCTCTCGTGGTTGCGGCTTCAACCGCCTCGGATATGGCACAGCCGAGGCTTCCGACGGTGCCGGGGAATTCCGCGTTGATTTTCTTGCCTATTTCCGTTTCCATAGAAGGAGAGGGCGTGACGGAGGCGCCGTAAGTGCGCATTACTTCGCGTCTGAAGGGCTTTTGCTCGTATGAGCATTTTACCATATATACCTTGCAATCAAGACCGAAATACGAGCACGCCATAGAAAGCGCCGTGCCCCACTGACCTGCGCCCGTTTCCGTGGTGACGCCTTTAAGTCCCTGCTCCTTCGCATAGTATGCCTGTGCAATAGCAGAGTTTAACTTATGGCTTCCACTGGTGTTATTGCCTTCAAACTTATAATAGATATGCGCGGGGGTGCCGAGCTTTTTTTCAAGACAATACGCTCTTACAAGGGGAGCGGGTCTGTACATCTTGTAAAAGTCGATTATTTCCTTGGGGATAGGAATAAATCTGTCTGTTTCGTTAAGCTCTTGGGCGGCAAGCTCCGTGCAGAATACCTTTGAAAGAGCCTCCAAAGTTATCGGCTTTTGCGTTGCGGGATCAAGCAGGGGAGCAGGCTTTTTTTCCATATCTGCTCTGACGTTATACCAAGCGGTAGGGAGCTCGTTTTCTTCAAGGTAGATTTTGTAGGGAATTTCTTTTTTCATTGTTTTTTCCTTTCTTCTTTGCTCCAAGAGAACAAAAAATCCCAAGTACGATAACTCATACTTGGGACGAAATTTCTTCCGCGATACCACCCAAATTGATGCTTTCGCATCCTCTCGGCGCATACTTTAATAATATGCCTGCGCTGCTTACGTGGCGCAAATACGTCAACGGCTACTTGCTTTATGCTTTCGCGTTGCCCTCCGAAGCCCATTTGCCGAAAACCTTTTGCTGCCGCAATTCCACCGCCTGCGGCTCTCTTTGAGCTGTTTTCTCGGCTACTATCCTTCATCAACGGTTTAGATGATTTTATCACATAAAAATGCAAATGTCAATACTTATATTTTGAACTTCTTGACAGACGCGTTGCAAGGTGGTAAAATATCCGTGTGAGCAAGATTTAGAAGGAGCAGTATATGGGAAAAGTAAGACTTAACGAAAACGAAGCGGTGGTCGCACATATAAGAGAGGGGCTCAAACGCACGGGAGGCTATTGTCCCTGCAGGCTTGATATAAAGCCCGAATACAAATGCGTTTGCGAAGAGTTCAAAGCTCAGATAGCCGACCCTGACTTCGAAGGCTATTGCCACTGTATGCTTTACTACAAGGAAAAATAAACGAAAACTCGGTGTTATTATTGCACCGAGTTTTTTCTTTTTTGTATATATTTTACATTACGGGCGACAATATTAGAAGCCTTATATTTTCTTGGAGGTTTCTATGGAATACGTCGGTCATCGCAAATTAAAAAGAGAGCTTATAAAAAATTACGGCAAGATAGAGGTATGCTTTAAGAGAGCAAATTTTGCCTTGGAAAAAAAGGGATTTTTCGGGATAGCTGCCTCTTGGATATGTGATAATTTTTACATTATAGATAGGGAATACAGAGGCTTAAAAGAGGGATTTTCCGAGCTTGAAAAGCTTCCCGCAGATTCGGCTGACAGCACTAAAGCAAGGGTGTTTTCATGTGCGGAAGATTTTGTTTTGCAAAGAAGACAGGTAGATGCAAAGAACATAAGTAAGTTTTTAAGCGGTACGTCCCTTGAGGGCGAAGAACTTTATGCCTTCAATTTCTTTTTAAAACTATCCTTGATAAAGCAACTTTCAAAGGTTTGCGAAAAGATGAACTGCGAAGAATCGGACAAGGTTTTCTGTATGTCAAAGACCTTGTGCGCCGACCTCGAATACTGTATCGGCTCTTTAAGAGAAAGCGGCACATATGACACGGAAAAAATAGCGGACGAAGTAAGCCGCGTTGAAAAAATGCTTCTTGACTACGGCGACGGGTATTACTTTTTGCTTTCTCCCGCCACAAGAAGAAAATACAGAGAACGTATCGGTAAAAATGCAAGAAAGCTCGGCATCAGCGAGACGGATTACGTAAAGAGGCTGATCGAAGAAGCAAAAAAGGAAAGTACGGATATAAAAAGACACGTCGGATATAAGCTTTTCCCTAAAAGAAATAATCCCCTCCGCTTTTTGTATTTTGTTTTTACCGTAGCCTTTGCGCTTTTGTTTTCAGCAATGTTTTTCCCGTTTTGCTCGTATTGGTGCATATTGATACTTCCCGCCGCCTACGAGCTCGGAAAGCAGGGTGCGGATATGCTCGGAGCAAGACTTTGTACGCCTACGCCGCTTTTCTCGCTTGAATATAAGAGCATACCCGATGAGTGTAAGACTTTATGCGTTACCACGACCTTACTTTCTGAAAAAAACGATGCCGTGTTTGACAATTTGGAGGATTTTTACCTCTCGAACAAGGATAAAAATGCATACTTCGGAATACTTGCCGACCTTCCCGAAAGCGACAGCGCAGATGGGGCTTTTGACGAAAAGCTTCTTGAGTACGCGAAGGGACGAATAGATGCTTTAAACTTAAAATACGGCGGCGGATTCGGCTTTTTCTACAGAGGAAGAAGATACAGCGTAAGCGAGAACAAGTATATGGGCTGGGAGAGAAAGCGCGGCGCTGTGCTTGAGCTTACACGATTTTTGAGGGGTGATAAGGACGCTCTTTCGTTTTTTGGTGACTCTTCTTCTGCACAAAATATCAAATACGTAGTAACGCTCGACTCCGACACCTTGCTTTCGCTTGGAGACGTAAAGCGGCTGGTCGGCTATATGGCGCACCCCCTAAACCGTCCCGTAACCGATGAAAAAAGAAAAGTGGTCACAAGCGGTTACGGCATAATGCAGCCCCGTATGTCACCTGTTCTCGAATCCGTATCAAAAAGCCCGTTTTCCTTCATCGTATCGGGAAGCGGCGGACTTGACGTATATCAAAGCGCGCGCTATGACAGCTATCAAGAGCTTTTCGGTGAGGGCATATTCTGCGGCAAGGGCATTTTCGACGTCGACGCGTTTTTGCTTACTTTAAACGACGCCTTCCCCGAAAATATCGTTCTTAGCCACGATATATTGGAGGGAGCGAGACTCCGTTGTGCGCTTATATGTGATATGTGCCTTTACGACAGCGTCCCCGCAAACGCCATTTCCTATTTTAAAAGAAGCCACAGATGGATAAGGGGAGATGTGCAAGCCCTGTGCTTTGCCGGTAGCTACGTAAAGGACGCAAACGGCAAGCGCATTAAAAATCCCATAAGCGCTCTTTCCAAATATAAGATATACGACAGCGTGAGAAGAGACTTTCTTCCTCTTGTGTCGGTTGTCTGTGTCGCCATAGCAGCGTTTTTGGATAAAGCTATGGCAAATGCACTTCTTATCGGTGCTTTGTCCTATACGCTTTTCCCGATATTATACGGACTTTTCAGCATTTTGTTTTCAAGCAGAGTTTCCCTGCTTGCAAGGCGATTTTATTCAAGGGCGGCAGTAGGCATATACAGAGCTGCTATAAAGGTATTCTTTGAGCTTTGCTCCTTATTTTACGGTGCGCAGTGCGCCGTTTCTGCCGGATTAAGAAGTATTTACAGAGTTAATTTCTCGCATAAAAACACTCTTGAATGGACTACTGCCGCAGATGCGGATAAAGCGAAAAACGGCTTTTATCTATGCATATCCAAGGGTGCGTACTCTGCACTTTTTGGGGCGTTTTTGGTGTTCTTTTCTAAAAATCTGTTCCCTGCGATAATAGGCACGTTGTGGGTGATATTTCCGCTTTTCATATACTTCACCGGAAAAAGCCGCGAAAAGAAAAAGACGGTGCGCCACAGAGAAAAGTACAAAGCGTGGGCAAACGATATATGGCGATTTTACGAAAGCCACGTAAAGAGCTCCACGAATTTTTTACCGCCCGACAACTTGAGCGTATCTCCTAAAAAAGAGGTCGCAATGCGCACTTCTCCCACGAATATCGGCTTTTATCTTTTAAGCGTACTCGGCGCAAGAGATCTCGGTTTTATAACAACGTCGGCTATGTACGAGCGGATATACGATACCGTGACGAGTGTGGAAAGCCTTCGCAAATGGAACGGACACCTTTATAATTGGTATGACATCACAAGTAAAAAGGTGCTCGGAAGACCTTATGTTTCGACCGTCGACAGTGGAAACTTTTGCGCTCTTTTACTTGCGCTACGTGAGGGATTACTTGAATACGCGCCCGAAGATGCAAGGCTGCCGGAGCTTGCCGAGCGTATAAAGGTCCTTTATTCAGATGCCGATTTTTCCCTTCTTTACAGAGAGGAAAGAAACCTTTTAAGCCTCGGCTTTGACGAAGAAAGCGGAAAGCTTGATAAGACCTGCTATGACCTTCTTATGAGTGAAGCGCGCCTTACGAGCTACTTTGTGCTCGCGATGGGTACACTGCCGCCTAAGCATTGGTACGCACTTTCAAGACAGCTCGTTATATCCGGAAGACACATCGGTCTTGCCTCTTGGACGGGAACGGCGTTTGAGTATTTTATGCCCGCTTTACTTTTACCCATATACGAAAATTCTTTGACGGACGAAGCGCTCGAACATTGCGTGAATATGCAAAAGAAAAAGAGCGCAAGAGGACTGTGGGGCTGTTCGGAAAGCGGATATTACGCCTTCGACGGCGATATGAATTATCAGTATAAGGCGTTCGGATGCGGAAGTCTTGCCTTAAAGAGCGACGTTGACAGCGAGCTTGTCATTTCTCCTTATTCATCGTTTTTATTTGCACTCAAGGATAACCAGTCGGCATACCGAAATCTAATAAATTTACGTGATAGCGGCTTTTATGGGAGATTTGGCTTTTACGAGGCTGTTGACTTTACGAAGGAAAGAGTGGGAAACGGCTACGGTGCGGTTATGAGCTATATGGCGCACCACGTCGGTATGAGTTTTGTTGCTTGCGTTAATCTGTGCCTCGGCAATTTAATGCAAAAGCGCTTTATGCACGATCCTAAAACGAGAAGCGCAAGAAGCCTTTTGTGCGAAGCAATACCCTCCGATGCCGTCGTATCGAAGAATAAGTATAAGACTTCGTCTCCGGAAAGAAGAAGCCGAATAATAAGAGATGCGATGGTTTCCGTAAAGAATTCGGGCGAGCGTAAAACCGCCGTTATAAGCAATAACCGTACCTGTATCGTTGCTGATTCAAAGGGTAAGATAGCAATTCACGACGGTGAAAGAAGCATTAATATACCCGATGCGAGCCTTAAGCTTTTTGCGG
>CALCTE010000182.1 GCA_937893885.1 uncultured Clostridia bacterium
TTGCACTTAAAAATTGAATCTACCTGTTGGAGAAGCATTAATTATTAATGGCTCAAATTTTACATGAGTTTAAGATTTTATTCAAAATAGAAGAAACGTTCACAAGCTTTTTCTCCATAAATTGCTCGATATTGTCTTACATCATCTTCAATAAAATAGATTCGAAGCCAAATTTCTTCTTTGGAACAACTATCTTTTCCTAAACACCATGTATAGCAAGAAATTAATGGAGTTTCTTTTCCTTTAAGACTTTTAATATTAAGGAATAAAGATATTAATGTTTTATAAGTATATGCACCATTCTCAAATCCACAAGTATCAAGAGGCAAGCGAAAACCACTAAAACTATCTATAGGAATTCCATAAACAGCTTTAATCTCGTCCAATGTCTTTTGATGCAAGCCCAAATTACAATATGGATCTTCACTATTACCTTCCATCTCACAATAGTTAGATACTTGTGAAAATATGCTTTTCGTTTTTTTTTCGGAACAAGAAGTTACAAGAAAAAGAACACTTGTTAATATAAAAATCATCTTTTTCATTATTCTCTATTGTTGTTATTAATAAAATAGACAAGCCCGATGCACGTCTTGACGAAGTTCCCGACGAGGTTTTGGAGCTTTTGATGGACCTGGACGCTTCTGACGAACAGCTTGACAGCCCCGTTTTGTTCTGCTCGGGCAGAGACGGCACGGCGTCCCTCTCACCTTACGAGAGAAACGATAACCTTATGCCGCTTTTCGACACGATACTCGAACACATTCCCGCGCCCGAAGGCGAGCCCGACGAAGACCTTCAGCTTCTCGTTTCATCTATCGACTATAACGATTTCGTCGGCAGAATAGGTATAGGCAGAATCGAAAGAGGAACTATCCGTAAGGGTATGGAAGCTATGGTATCAAACTACCACAGTGGCGAAGCTCCCAAAAAGACAAAGATAGTAAGCATAGAGCAGTTCAGCGGACTCGGCAGAGTGCCCGTTGAAAGCGCAACCGTAGGCGATATCGTATGCTTTTCGGGCGCCGGCGACATCACCATAGGCGATACGCTTACAAACGTCGCAAACCCCGAGCCGCTTCCCTTCGTGAAGATAAGCGAGCCCACGCTTGAGATGGTATTCTCCGTAAACGACAGCCCCTTTGCGGGCAGAGAAGGCAAATTCGTAACCTCCCGTCAGCTCCGCGACAGACTCTATAAAGAGCTCCAGAAGGACGTATCCTTGCGCGTTACCGACGGCGATACGATGGACAGCTTCAAGGTCGCCGGCAGAGGCGAAATGCACCTTACAATTCTCATCGAAACGATGCGCAGAGAAGGCTATGAATTAAGCGTCTCCACGCCTCACGTATTAAACAGAGAAATAGACGGCGTAATGCACGAGCCCACCGAGAGAGTGGTCATAGACGTACCCGAGGAAAGTATGGGAAGCGTTATGGAAAAGCTCGGCGCACGCAAGGGCGAGCTTATTGAAATGAAGCCGCAGGGAAGCCGTATGCGTCTTGAGTATATCATTCCCTCGCGTTGCCTTTTCGGATACAGAAGCGAATTTTTGACCGATACGCGCGGCGAAGGTATACTTAACTCCATATTCGAGGGATATACCCCCTTAAAGGGTGAAATAGTGAGAAGATATACGGGCTCTCTCGTCGCAAGCGAGGACGGCGAAAGCACGTCTTACGGACTTTATAATGCACAGGACAGAGGTCAGATGTTCATCGGAGTGCAGACCAAGGTTTATGAAGGTATGCTCGTCGGCGAAAACCCCAAGCAAGGCGATATCGCGGTAAACGTGTGCAAGAAAAAGCACCTTACGGCAATTCGTTCTTCGGGTGCTGACGAAGCTCTCCGCCTCGTGCCCCCAAAGATAATGAGCCTTGAACAAGCTATCGAATTTATCGGCGACGACGAGCTTATGGAAGTAACTCCAAAGAGCCTTCGCCTTCGCAAAAAGATACTCAACACAGATTTACGCCTCAAGGCAGAAGCAAAGAAAAAACAGTAAAAAAGAAGCGGACGCGAGTCCGCTTCTTTTTTATGCCGTATTTAAATCTCAATGGTGTTTATTATACAATATTATCCCCGCGATTATCTGGGCAAGGGAAATAAACACGCCCGTTACAAGCGGAATAATGCCCAAGAGATTTTTGCATTCCCAAATAAGCACTCCACCCCAGATAACGAGCGCAATGACGCCTAAAAATACCATAACGGCTATAATTTTGACGATCAAGTTATAGGTTTTGCCGAGTCTTTTTTCGGGGATTATCAAAAACATCAGCTCTCCGTATACCTCAAATAATATTTCCGCTAATATTTCCGCAAGCAGCTCCATTACTTTCTGTCCTTTATGCGACGGTAAAGATATATCGCTCCGCTTTTTGCGCCGAAAAGTGCGGCGTAGAACACGATGTATACTCCGAGCTCAAGCCATATATTTTCCGAGCCGATAACACAGAGCATTACGTAATCGGTAAGTGCAAACGCCGCCGCGATCAAAACTATGTCCGTGATTATGTTGAATATTTTACGTTTCATAAATTTCCTGACTTCTTCACTGTTCACTCTTACCTCTTACTTAAAATTCCGCACACGTCCGTGTGCGGAATTTTGGCACTCCCAACGGGAATCGAACCCATAACTAACCCTTAGGAGGGGTTTATTATATCCATTTAACTATGGGAGCGTACGCTTCGCCATGCAATATTTTATCATATCGCACGGCGAAATTCAATACGTTTTACGGCTGACGTTTAAATATTTTTTCCGTAAGCACGCGGGCGCTTTCAAAAAATCTCTCGGGCATGTACTTCTCGCAACCCTTAAGAGCAGCGACCAAATTTGGCGCGCGGTCGGTCATATTGTGCATATCAGAGCCGAACGAAACCGTCGCGTTTTCGGGAATACGCTTTATCGCGCCCTTCGGAAAGCATCGCATAAAATAATCGGCGTTATACTGAAGCACGGCGCCCATATCGGAAAGTATCCTCATATAATTTTTCGGTGCCTGCATTCCGTAGCGTTCCACGTGCGCGATAATGGGAATGAGCTGTTGCTGGAGCATTATCTGCTCGATATCGGTAAAAAACGTACTGTCCCAGCGATTATTGGTCGGCTCGATAAGTACAAATCTGCTGTCCCCGATACGAAACGGAGAAAGGTCGAAAAATCCGCCGATATTTTTAAAATACTTGACCTCCGCACCCAGCATAAGCTCAGGCACTTCAAGATGTGCGCAGTTTTCCGAAAGGAGCTTTGCTGCCTCGTCGCGCTTTTTTAAAAATGCGGTGGGCTCTTCGTTTCTGGCATCGTAATGGTGAGTTGCACAAATGAACCTTATTCCCGACTTATAGCTCTCTTTAAGCATAGCTATGCTTTCTTCGACGCTTTGCGCGCCGTGGTCAACGCAGGGTAAGACGTGCGCGTGAATATCTGCGATAAGGGAGGGATCATATGCCATAGCGAGTATTCCTTTCTAAAATCCGTAATTCTGTTAATATTATATAACTTAACGAAGAAAATGTCAACCTTTATACTTGACAGAAGCGATTTTTTGTGTTACAATCTCAATTTGGAAAGCTAAAACCTTAGTTTTCCTCCTTAGCCGCGAGGGACACCGCGGCTCGAATAGACCAGAAGGAGGTGCAAAAATGGAGAAGATCACAAGAGCTTACGAATCCATCTTTGTTGTCAACTGCACATTACCCGAGGAGGATATGCGTGCTGTCATCGAGAAGTTCACAACGCTTATCGGCGACAACGCAACCGACGTAAAGGTAACTGAGTGGGGCAAAAAGAGATTGGCATATCCCATCAACGATATGCCCGAAGGCTTCTATGTACTCGTTGAATTCACTGCTGATACACAGTTCGTAGCAGAGCTTGAGCGTGTATACCACATCAACGAAAACATCATGCGTTCACTCACCGTAGTAAAGGGCGAATAATTAAAGAAAAGGAGTTTTGAAATGGCAAGCTTTAATAAGGTAATTCTTATAGGTAATCTTGTAGCCGACCCCGAGCTTAAAACAACGACGGGCGGTATCAGCGTAACTTCTTTCAGAATTGCGGTCAGCCGCAAGTATCGCAGTGGTGCGGAAGCACAGCCCCAAGCTGATTTCATCGACATCGTCGCTTGGCGTCAGACGGCAGAGTTCGTCACAAAGTATTTTTCAAAGGGAAAGCCCATCTTGGTTTGCGGTTCACTTCAGACAAGAAGCTGGACAGACCAAAACGGCGGCAAGAGATATGCCACTGAGGTCGTTGCGGACGAGGTAAGCTTCGTTGAGAAAAAGGGTGACAGCCCCGTAGCCCCCTCGATGAATCAGTATGCTACACCCATGCCCGAGGACGCTCCCAAGTTTGAAGAGATCCCCGGCGACGACGACTTGCCCTTCTAAAAGACAAGTCAAAAAATAAATTAAGGAGGTTTTCTGTAAATGGATAACAAGGAAGTCAGAGAAGCCGGCGCGAAGCCTTTCCGCAACAATATCAAGAGAAGAAAAAAGGTTTGCGCTTTTTGTGCTGAAAAAATAGAGTACGTTGACTACAAGGATGCGCCCAGACTTCGCAAGTACATTTCCGAGAGAGGAAAGATTCTTCCCAGAAGAATGACCGGTACCTGCGCTATGCACCAAAGACAGCTCACAACTGCTGTTAAGCGTGCACGTCAGTTGGCACTTCTCCCCTACGTAACAGACTAATTAAAATCGCCTTACGGAATCCGTAGGGCGATTTTTTTGTTTATAAACACGTTCTTTTTGGAAAATTTTTCGCAAACTCTTTACATTTCGCTTTTGATGTGGTAGAATAATACCATACCACACTACAATTTTATAATGAATAATTTTATCTTCCGCCAGAAAAAATACCTTGGCAAAAGGTGTTCTCTCTCTGACGAAGGATATATTCATTGGTGTAGTGTGGTAGCGAAACCAAGGGAGGCACTTTTTCGGCACACCCTTCGGGGTGTGCTTTTTTAATTGTAAAGGGGGAAATGCTATGCGAAAAAAGACGATAATTGACGAGACCGGAACACCGCTTACGCCGTCAAGGCAAGGCCGCAAATGCCTTGGAAACGGCGAACATTCGGAATATGAGTGCTGTTGCGACGAGTGCAATTATTTCTTATATTGTTTCCCTCAGTACGATTGGCGATTGAAAAGAAACAAAATAAAAAGCATATTTTGCAAATTGGTCGGCAAAAAGAGCTTCACAGACAGATTTTACGGCAAATAGACAGCAAAAAGCGTTGTGCGAGATGCACAACGCTTTTTTTATTTAATATTCCACTTCTTCCGAGAGCGGCAATTCCAAAAGCTCGGGATTTTCCAAGAGCTTCTTTAAAAGCCTTATACTCTTTGAGTAATAATATCCGTCCGCAAGGCGCTCGTCTATCGTGAGTCCGAGCTCAACGCTGTCTGCCATATCGTAGCTTCCGTCCTCCTTAAAGAAGGGGCGTATCTTTTTTTCGCCTATGACGACGAATACGGAGGTCGTACCCCAATTCGTGAGGTGATGATATCCGCACTTGAGCTTTATTGAGCCGAGATTCGTCAAAAGCACCGACGAATAATACGGGTCGGTTTCGATTAAAGATGCGGGCACTTTCCCGTGTCTGTCAAGCACAGTCATAAGCCAAACGATAAATTTAGAGAAAAATCGCGGCATCTTATTAAAAATATCCATCGCGTCGCTCGATTTGTCTATTTTACCGCTTCTGCAGTGCATTACCTGCGAGCGTATATCCTCGTGTATGGAATCCACCGTATCTTCGGGCTTTGAATGTATGAACGCAAGCCCCTCTCGCGACTCATCTGTGAAATGCTTCTTTATGGTAAACGCGGCGCTTACCTCGTTTCTCTGATAGGTGTTCTTGTTCGCTATAAAGCGATTAAGCTTGGGGCGCAAATGTATGCACTTGAGCATCGCTGTCACGATAAGGTGAAAGAGCGTATATTTGAACTCCGATTCCCCCTCGTTTTTCTTCTCAAGGTATGCGTTTATCGCCGTGAGGTCTATTCTTTCGCTTATATATGCCTCGTTATCACAACGGTTGGGGTATATAAGAGGCATAATAAAGTGCATTCCGTCAAGGTTGCGAATGAGCGTTCCGTCTTTTCTGTCGCCAAAGCGTTTTTTCTTTTTTTCCATATTTATATCCCTCTCTTATTTTCCCTTATTTAATTCTTCCTCTTCGAGAATTCTGTACGCAACCTTACCGACGAGCGTTTTGGGAAGGCTGTCTCTGAACTCTATATCGTAAGGCATCGCGTATTTTGCGATATTGTCGCGACAGTAAGAAAGAAGTTTTTCTTTCGTCGCATCACTCTTTTGAACGCCCGGCTTTAACATAACGAAAGCCTTGACCTTTTGCATCTTATAGTCGTCGGGCACACCGATAACGCAGCTCATATGTACGTCAGGGTGCGCGTCGATGATGTTTTCAAGCTGTGCGGGGTAAACGTTGTAGCCTGCGGAAATTATCATACGCTTTATGCGCCCCTTAAAATAGATAAATCCGTCATCGTCCATGAGTCCGAGGTCGCCCGTATGCACCCAGATTCTTCCGTCGGAATGAAGGCGTAAGGTCTCTGCTGTCTCCTTGGGGTGATTTGTGTATTCCCTCATCACCGTGGGGCCCGATAAAACTATCTCACCCTCGTGGCAATAGGGAAGCTCCTCGTCCGTTTGAGGTTTTACTATCTTGTAGAACGTATCGGGGAAGGGTATGCCGATGCTTCCCTCTTTCGCCATACCGATAGGCGTAAGGCAGGAGGCGGTAACGCACTCGGTCGTGCCGTAGCCCTCGCGTATCTGAACGGTAGCTTTATGCTCCGAAAGAAATTTATCAAACTTCTTTTTAAGCTCGGGAGAAAGACTGTCGCCGCCCGAAAATACACCCTTTAAAGAGGAAAGGTCTGCGCCCTTCATAGTATCGAGGCGAACGAGAGCTTCGTAAAGTGTGGGAACGCCTGCGATGAAGTTACACTTATGCTTAGTTATGAGCTTCGCGTAACTTTGTGCGGTAAAGCGGGGAACGAGTATGCACTGTCCGCCGTTTGCGAGCATCGAATGTATACATACGCCGAGTCCGAAGCCGTGGAAAAGCGGCATCGCGGCAAGCATTTTGTCGCCCGCTTTAAACATGGGATTTGTCGCTACTATCTGCGCGGCAAGCGCGTTGAAATTTAAGTTCGTTAAAAGTATGCCCTTTGTCGTACCCGTCGTACCGCCCGAATAAAGAATGACCGCAGCATCGTCAGCTTTGGTGAATTCTTTGTACTCACTTACGGTCTTGCCCGCCTCTATAAAGCTCTTCCAACTTATAGCCGGTGCGTTTTCGGGTATCTTTTTTATCTTTCTGCCTTCGGTAAGCTGATAGCCAAGCTTCATTATACCGCCGAGCGCGTCCTTGATACTTGCCAAAACAAGATGCTTTACACCCGTCTTTTCCCTTGCGCTTTGGAATTTTTCGTAAAATTGGTCGAGCGTTATTACACATACGCTTGCAGAATCCTTAAGGTAGAACTCTATCTCCTTTTCCGCGGAAAGAGGGTGTATCATATTTCCTATTGCGCCGACGAGGTTTATCGCGTAGAAAACGTATATCGCCTGCGGACAATTAGGCAAGGCAACCGTGACCTTGTCGCCCCTTTTTATGCCGAGCGCAGAAAGCGCCTTTGCACAAGAAACGATGTTTTTTTCAAGCGCCGAATATTTTTCGCACTTTCCCATAAAACGAAACGCCGTAAAATCGGGGTGTTCCTTTGCAATTCTCTCTACTGCTTCAAACATCGAACCTTGAAAATAGTCGATGTGAGTAGGAACCTCTCCCATAAACTTGTACCACGGTGTTTTGACTTCCATCTGAAATCTCCTTTAAAAATCTTTCATTTTTAAAAAATACGAAACCCTTACTTTATAAACGTAAAAAGTTCCTCCACCGTCACGCACAAAACCGAGGCGATGGACATTGCAAGCTTTAGGGAAGGATTATATTTCGCTTTTTCCAAAAGGCTTATCGTTTCTCTGCGAACGCCGACTTTTTCGGCAAGCTCCGCTTGCGAAAGCTTTTTCTTTAAACGGTATTCTTTTAAACGGGAAATAAACTTCATAACTCCTCCTTAAAACTCAAAATATGTTAGAAATCTTTAACATTATAATATAAAAAAACACGTTTGTCAAGCAAACGTGTTTTTTTGCCTACTGCCTTCTTACCAATCTTTGAAGCGGCCTATACAGAAGCGAGAGCGTGATGGAGGACGCCACCGTTCTTAAAAGTCCGTTTATAAGCCTTGTGGGTGCAATGGCGTGGAGCGCCTTTACAGGATAGTGCATTATCGCGCCGTCAAGATAGAGCACGGCGGTATTCGTGACCGTGAGCAAAAGCTCCGCGCACACTATAGCAAACACTATCTTCCAAATCTTATCTTTCTTAAAAATGAAGAATAAAAGAGCCGCAACAGCACCTTGGAGAATGACGGGTGCCATCCATAAAGGCGTCGTGACGGTTAGCCCAAAGCCTCCGAGCATCTGCTCAATGAAACTGCCGAGAATCGACACTATAAGCACGTCGCCTATACCGAATAAAAGCGCACACATAAGTATCGGTATGCTCGCAAGCGATATCTCGGCAAAGGGAAGCTTCACCGCAAACACGGCGGCGAACACCACGTAAAGCGCCACGAGGACTGCGTCCGTAGTAATTCTGCGAACGGTAAAAGTGTTTTTTGACATAAAAAAACCTCCGGAAAATAATCCCAGAGCACCCTACTTACAGCGGGATGCGAGCTTTATACCGCAGGATAAATCCTTTCGTCCGAAGGGCAACTCCCCGTCCCGTCGGCACTGAAAACGCATAAAACTCTACTCTGTGTGAAATATTTTATCATTCCTTTTTTGTCTTGTCAATAGCTTTTTTCCTCTGTGTGCATATTATGTAATGCGGCACATAAATCGCGAAAATAAATTAAGAGGAGAACTGTATGAGCACAGGAAGAATCGTGGTGGAGCTAAGCACTAACGACAAAGCGCAACCCATAAGAAACGCTTCTATCGTCATAAGCGACAGCACCACTAACAGAGTTGTAAGTAGACAAACTCTTACAAACAGCGAAAGCGGTAAAACAAACAGCATAAGCGTCGACACACCCGATATTGCCCTAAGTCTTATTGAGGAAACAAGGGTGCTTCCCTACGCTATCTACAACATAACCATAACCGCACCCGGCTATTACGATTATACCGTAAGAGGAGTGCAAGTGTTTGCCGACAGAGTAAGCATTCTCGAAGCGGAGCTTCTTCCGCTTCCCGTCGGAACTTCATCGGGCACGAGCCTTATTGATATCCCCACGCACTCGCTTTTTGCACCCATAGCCCCTATAGACAGGAACCAAGTATACGATAACAGCCCCACGGTACTCTCGCGGGTAGTTATACCCGAATACGTGACCGTCCACCTCGGCGCTCCTAACCAAAGTGCCCGCAACGTCACGGTGAGATTTCCCGATTACATAAAAAACGTCTGCTGCAGTGAGATATATTCAACCTGGCCGACGGAAGCTTTAAAAGCGAATATTTACGCACAGATATCTCTTACGCTTAACCGTATCTACACCGAATGGTACAGGAGCAGAGGCTATAACTTCGATATCACAAACTCCACAGCGTACGACCAATACTTCGTTTACGGAAGAAACATCGAGCAGAACATAAGCGACCTTGTTGACGGTATGTTCACGATGTACGTGCGCAAGGTCGGCACACTTAACCCCTACTATACTGAATACTGCGACGGAAGCTCGGTGTGGTGTCCCGGTATGAAGCAATGGGGTACAGTAACGCTTGCAAACAACGGTTATACCGCACTTGAGATACTGCGCTACTATTACGGCACGGATATCGAAATAGTCGAGGCGGAGATAGTCGAGGGTGTTCCCTCATCGTATCCCGGCACACCCCTTCGTGTCGGCTCTACGGGAAGTGCCGTTTCCACGATTCAAAGACAGCTTGCAAGAATCGCGCAAAACTATCCTTCAATAGGAAACGTCCCCATCGACGGCGTATTCGGACAGTCCACGGAAAACGCCGTGAGACGATTCCAAAGCATATTTAACCTAAGTTCCGACGGCGTGGTGGGAAGCGCTACGTGGTATAAGATATCCTATATCTACGTTGCGGTCAAGAGGCTTGCCGAGCTTTCAAGCGAAGGCGAAAGCTACGCGGGAGAGGGCGTATATCCCGGAACTCCCTTAAGGCTCGGCTCTACGGGCAGCTCCGTTTCAAGCCTTCAATATTACATAAACGTCATCGCAAACACCGTAAGCTTCGTGTCGTCTCTTACCGTTGACGGTATTTTCGGATCCGGCACGGAAAGCTCTGTAAGGCAGATACAAAGCCTGTACGGACTTACGGTAGACGGCATCGTCGGGCAAGCGACCTGGAACGCAATATATAATCTTTACAAAGCCATAATCGACAACGCGGAGATAACAGTCGGCGCGGATTATCCCGGCACGCCGCTTACCATAGGCTCAAGGGGCGAAAACGTAAGGCTTATGCAAAGCTTCCTTGCGTCTATCGCAGGCGTATTCACGAATATCCCCTCTCCCGCAGTCGACGGAATATTCGGTACGGGTACGCAAAGTGCGGTAAGGGCGTTCCAGACGATATTCGGGCTAACTGCCGACGGCATAATCGGAGAGCAGACTTGGAATAGAATAACGGAAGTGTTTGCATCCGTCACGGATCTTGCGTATCCCGGAGAGCCTGTTAGAGTCGGCTCGTCGGGTACGGCGGTAAGAGAGCTTCAGGAGATGCTTAACTTCGTGGGTAAGACCTATACCTCCATTCCCAACTTGAACGTAGATGGAGCCTTCGGCTCCGGCACGCAAAGCGCCGTGCGCGAATTTCAGCGTATCTTCGGCCTTACGGTCGACGGAATAGTGGGAAGCGCTACGTGGAACGCGCTCCTTCGCGAATACCTCGTGCTTTTATATAACCCACTTGCATCGGACGCAAACGTATATCCGGGCACGCCTCTTACCGTGGGAAGCCGTGGCGAAAACGTGCTTCGCATACAAAGCTATCTTAACAACATCGGTAACGTATATACCACCATTCCTTCTCTTACCACAGACGGCGTATTCGGCACGGCTACGGCGCGCGCAGTAAGCGCTTTGCAGGAGATATTCTCGCTTACCGAGGACGGTATCGTCGGCGAAGAAACATGGAATCTTATCGTAAACCTCAACCTCGCGCTATCACAGTACGTATACGGCGGCGCGGCTTTATACAGAGGCTCGTCGGGCGATAAGGTAGTACAACTTCAGACTTTCCTAAACGGTATCGGCGAAGCATATCCGTCCATTCCCTCCGTCACGGTTGACGGAGTATTCGGCACGGCGACGGAAAGCGCGGTAAGAGCCTTCCAGACGCAGTTCGAGCTCAATGCTGACGGCATCGTCGGACGTAATACGTGGAACGCGCTCCTTAGAGAGTATTTTATTCTCTATTTCACAGACAGAAGCCGCGACACAGATTATCCCGGCACACCTCTCGAAATAGGCTCTACGGGCGATGCCGTGCGCTTTATGCAAAGCTCGCTCAACGAGATATCCGCTCTCTTTGACGAAATACCCTCTCTTACCGTAGACGGCA
>CALCTE010000183.1 GCA_937893885.1 uncultured Clostridia bacterium
AGATTGTAACATTGCAGAGTGTCTCTGTCGCAAGGTTGAAGATTGCAGCCTTCGGGAAGATCACGCACAGTGTCACTTGCATTGTTGCATTGTTAAAACGGGGGTGGGGTTACCGTCATTGGGTTACCGTCGCAAGTTTCGCCTTTGTCGGTCAAACCGACGGCAATGCGGGCTAAGCCCACACCCCTATGAAGAAAGTGAGGTAAGAATTTGAAAGAAAACAGAACCAAGCGGGTGACCTTCCGTGTCACCGAAGAGGAATACAAACGGCTGGAAGAACTTGCGTACGGCTCGTACAGACTGATTTCCGTTTACTGCCGTGACTGTGTGTTCGGCAAGAAGATCACCGTGATCCCCGGTGTTGACGATGCGGCAAAGCAGCTTCGTCACATCGGGAACAATCTCAATCAGCTTACGTGGCGCGTCAATGAAGGCACGCTCACGGCGGTGAATCTGGAAGAAACGAAGCGTGAGCTTTCAAAGATCTTCGAGCTGCTCAATGAAAAAATGAAAGGAGCGTGAGCGATGGCAATCGTAAAAGCAAAGGCGGGCAAGGGCTCGCTCTCGGATGTGTTCAACTACGTGCTCGACAAAGAGAAGACCGATGACACGTTGATCTCAAGCAAGGACTGCATGGCAGAGACGGCGCAAAAGGAATTCGAGCTGACCAAGCACCGCTTCGGCAAGACCGACGGCAGAACCTACTTCCATATCGTGCAGTCCTTTTCTCCCGAGGATGACATCACACCATACGAGGCGAACAACATCGGCTTGGAGTTCGCGGAATTCTTCGAGGGCTATCAGGTGCTCGTTGTCACTCATACCAACCGCGAGCATCTGCACAATCACATCATCGTCAATTCGGTTTCCTTCGAGGACGGCAAGAAGCTTCACATGGAGAAAGCAGATCTGCAAGCGCTGAAGGAGTACTCCAACAAGGTCTGCCGCAAGTACGGACTGACCACCACCGAGACCGACACCCGTGCAGGAAAAATGCAAAAGTGGAAGAAGGATTTGATCCACACGGCGTTCCTTGCACTTGCTTACACCGATAGCATCGAGGGCTTCATCGGCTATATGGAGAACCACGGCTACGGTGTTAGATGGGAAGATGATCGAAAATATATCACCTTCACCACGCCAGACGGCATCAAGGTGCGCGACAACAAGCTCTTCGACGAGCGACTCTTAAAGGATAACCTGGAGCTGTACTACGCCATGGGCGGCTGTCTTGGTCCGATGGCAAACGAGTATGCTTTCTACAAGACACCCGAGCACGAGCCGCACGCTAAGCAAACGATGAGCACAGGACTTATCAATCTTATCGGTAACTTCCTCAGCATCGCACCGCAGAGAGCGGACTATACGCCAAGGCGACTCACCGAGATGGACAAGTGGGAGAAGGAACGGCTGGAAGAGATCCTCGGCAAGAAGATCTCAACCGAAGCCTTCGTGTGCTACTGCACGCGAGAAGAATACGAACAGCAGAGCGGACTATCGCTCAAAATGTAAAGGAGAAATCTATGAGTAAAATGACAGACATTCGTTTCAGATTACAAATTGCAGGAGGTAATATGCGTATGATCAAGAGAGACGTTTTCGAATATTTCAAGAAGGAGCCCGACGTGATGCAGGTGAAGGACGTGGTGCGGCTGCTCCACTGCAGCAAGAACACCGTGTACAAGCTGATCCACGAGGGGCGCATCGACAGCATCAAGATCGGTCGGAACATTCTGATTCCCAAGACCGCGCTGGTGGAAATGATGGTGAACGAACGGTATTATCAAATAATTTTCCCCTATAACCCCGATTCTCTCTGGACTATGAAGGAGCGTAACCGTATAATTGCTTCGAACAAGAATTCCAAAACGAAAGGAGCGTAAATATTATGAAAAGAATCACAGGACGGCTCGCCGAGGACAAGGGCAAATACTATGCGGTGATCAATCTGCCGAGCGTCGACGGCAAGCGCAAAACGAAGTGGCACACGCTGAACCTTGAAGCCAAGAAGGGCAACAAAAAAGAGGCACAGTACCGCCTCAACCAAATCCTTGATAAGTATAACGCGGGTGACGTGCATCTCGCAGAGACGATGACACACGCAGACCGTGAGCGCAACCGACTTGCCAACACCAAGATGCTGGACTACCTTGACGAATGGCTGGAGGGACATCAGCACGACATCGAGCGGGAGACCTACCACCAATACAAGCGCTATATCGACGGGCGCATCCGCGAGTTCTTCACGCCCCTCGACCTCACCGTCAAGGATCTGTCGGGGGATGAGATCAACGAATTCTACACCTACCTTCGAAACGCAGGGCTGAAGGGCTCCACCGGTCAACGCTACCACGGCGTGCTCCATAAAGCGTTCAAGGATGCGGTGAAGCGGCGGATCATACCGAGCAATCCCGTTGACCAAGCCAACCGACCGAGGAAGGAGCAGTTCATCGCCGCCTACTACAACGCCGAGGAAGTGAAGCAGCTGCTCGAGCTGGTCAAGGATGACGAGATCTATATTCCCATCCTCCTTGCCGCTTACTACGGACTCAGGCGAAGCGAGGTGATCGGACTGAAGTGGTCGGCAATCGACTTCACCGAGAACACGCTGACCGTCCGCCACACCGTCCACTCCACCGAGGAAGGCATCGTCGCCAAGGACAGACTGAAAACAAAATCCTCCTACCGCACGCTGACGCTGGAGCCCTTCGTCAGAGGCGAACTGCTGAAGCACCGCGAGAAGCAGGAGCAGATGAAAAAGGTGATGCGCTCGGCGTACTCGAAGGAATACACCGACTACGTCTGCGTGGACGCACTCGGCAAGCTCTACGATCCCGACTTCGTCACCGGACACTTCGGACAGCTGCTGAAGAAGCATAACCTGAAGAAG
>CALCTE010000184.1 GCA_937893885.1 uncultured Clostridia bacterium
CTGATAAGGAACTAATCGCGAAAACGGGCGGTATCGTTCGGGGAATGAGCGGAAGCCCGATAATACAGGATGGAAAACTCGTAGGCGCGGTGACTCACGTTCTCGTCAGCGATCCTGCAAAGGGATATGGTATATTCATTGAAAATATGCTAAAAAACACGCCGGCGGTGAAATAGCAAAAATATAACAAAAATCACTTTATATTTATAACGTTGTATGGCAGACACGTTAGGGCGGGGGCTTGCTCCCGCCGTTTGTGCAGATTAAATACATATTACTCATTTGTGACATTGTGATGATTACGGCTGCTTTTCTTGCTTTTTCGCTTGCAGCGAAAGGCACAAAGACAGGAATGCATATCGCGAAAGTGAAAGAGGGCAAACGCCGGTTGCCCTCTTTCGATAAATCTTAAAATATAAATATATTCACTCCTGAAATTTTTTCGATTTCATAAAAAGCTTAAAAAGCGGTTTTAAAAATTTTGGCGATTTCCATACGATTATTTTCATAGTTTACCTCCGAATAAAAATATTCAATAATATACTATGCACGCAAAAAAGACTTGACATTACGGGGCATTAAAAAGTATAATGTAGAAAATAAATTTTAAGAGAGGTATATTATGCTTACAGGAAAACACAACGTAGAAATTGAGATAGAGGGATACGGCACGATAGCGCTTGAGCTTGATGCGGACAAGGCGCCCATCACGGTCACGAACTTTGTAAAGCTCGTAAAGGAAGGCTTTTATGACGGACTTACGTTCCACCGTATCATCGACGGATTTATGATCCAGGGCGGCGACCCTCTCGGTAACGGTATGGGCGGAAGCGACGAAAACATCAAGGGTGAGTTTGCGTTAAACGGCATCAAAAACGATATCTCCCACGAGAGAGGAGTTATCTCTATGGCAAGAGCGCAAAACCCCAACAGTGCAAGCTCGCAGTTCTTTATTTGCCATAAGGACAGCAAGTTCCTTGATGGCTCGTACGCCGCATTTGGATACACCAAAAGCGGCATAGAGATAGTCGACCTTATCTGCCACGACACACCCGTTGTTGACGGCAACGGCACGGTAAGACGCGACGATCAACCCGTTATCACGCAGATAAGAACCAAAGCGGTCTTTCATCGGTTGATGAAAGACCGCTTTTTAAAAATTTATTTAAGGTTGATCTTATAAGTGGGCTTGCCGTTTGCGGGATATGCTCCTGCGAGAACTTCAAGCGCAGCTTCGATGCTGTCTGTTGTCTGACCACTGAAAATAAGTCTCTTGATATGGGGCAGATCCTCTACCATATGAGGATTTCCGGCGTGGATGAGAGTGGAGATACGCTCTGTGTGCTGCATTGAATTTATAAGATTCTCGTAGTAAGATGCTCTGGGCCAACGTACGCAAGCGCTTCGCTGAAGGTCATAAACACGAGCTCGTCGCAACCGAGAGTATCCTCGTACGTTCGCACGAGTTCGCCTTGCGAGGGGAATTCGTGAATGAATTTATACTTTGCGTTGGGGAAGAGCTCTTTGATCTTTGCTTCAATACGCTCAGGATTTTGCCAACCGCCACTGAATGTATCAACGTCGGGCTTGCCGTCGGAAAGTCCCGTTTCCTGCTTTATCGAAATAACGAAATAGTGGTTACCGTCGCGGGAAATGGCTGTGGGCACACCTTCGTCGATATGTGTATATACGCCGTCCTTGTTTATGCTGTTAAACGTCGCGATCTCCTCATCGGTAAGCTCTGTGTCCTTTGCAAGAAGCATCGTCTTATGCTGTGCCGCGAGTACTCTTTTTACAGCCGTATCGAGCATTTCGTCGGAGATAATACCGTCCTTATACGCTTGCATATATTCTTCGTAGTGCGTCTTGTTTCTCTTGTTATAGGGCATGGGAATATCGTTGCCCGCATTAAGCGCAAGCGCTTTTGATTCGTAGTCTGTGAATTTTGCGCGAATGCCCATCATAACGAGAGCGTCTGTCATAGAGATGCCGTCATATCCTTGCTCGCGGATTATGTCGATAACTTTCTTTGAAAGGCTTGCGGGGTACTTATCGTCGATGTTCACATAGCGGCAATGTTTTGTCATAATGCCGTCAAGAAGTCCCGCTTCGTTGAGCTTTAAGTAGGGATAAAGTGCGTAATCAAGAAGCTCCTCTTTGGTAAGTGAAGAAATTGCTTCTGCGGTATGAGAGTCGACAGCCTTATCCTGTTTTCCGCCGGGATAGTGCTTTGCCACGTTCAAAACGCCGCCGTCGTGCATACCTTTGGCTATAGCCATAGCAAGCTCTGCGACCTTTTCCTTATCTGTGCCGAGGCTTCTCATAGAGCCGTCGTTCATATCTACGACGGGATTGCAGACCATATTATAGCCGAGCCTTCTCGCTTCAACGCCGCAAGCCTTACCGAATGCGTAAGCGTGCTTTACGCTTCCCGTAGTGCCTACTGCGTTATGCTTACCGACCTTGTAATTGCCAACGCCGCTTTCACCGTCGGTTATGATGAGGATAGGATAATCGGCAAGCTCTCTTACCTTTGCTATCCTCTCCTTGAAATCATCGCCTTGTCCCTGTTGAATCCAAACGGAACCGACACAGCGCCTTTTGATGAGATCGTAAACAAAATCCGTATCTTCTGCGGGGTGGTGAAGAACAAAATTAAGCGTGAGACAGAGTTTTTGTTCTGTAGTAAGTTCTTCGAATTTCAGTTCTTTAAGTTCCTTCATAAAGACACCTCGTAAACTTTCGTATATTTTATTTGCATTTCTATTGTATTATAACATTGAAAAAATGATTTGAAAAGACTGTATTTTTACATTTTTTTACACTATATTCCATTCTTTACAAGTTTTAATAAATTTGTAATTTTTATGAAAAATATTGACAATCGATGCGCATTTGATGTATAATAAATTAACAAAAGAAAGGAGCACACATCAATGAAAAGATTTATAGCAACAGCACTTATTCTTGTTCTTTCGCTTTCCCTCGTTTCGTGCGGAAAAGACAGTTTTATCGGTAAATGGACCGCTACTGTTGAGGAAGAAGGTCTTTCTATGGAAATGACTATGGAGTTTAAAGAAGACGGCACTTGTTCTATGGGCGTTTTAGGTATGACCATGAGCGGTACGTATACTTCGAAAGACGACAAAATTGTGATGACCATTGAGTTTATGGGTGAAAAGGAAGAGACGGAGTTTACATACGAAGTTAAGGGCGATGAGCTTTCGCTCACTTCGGAAGGAGAGACTCAGGTCTTCAAAAAAGCGAAATAAGACTAATTTGCAAAAAGGACGGTGTATCCGTCCTTTTTTTGCTGAGGTTATTATATGGAACTTAAACAGATAGCACATATAGAATGTGATTTCAAGGAAAAATTTGGCATACCGCGCCAGAGCGGGCTCGTTATGACTAATGCAAGGATAGTTTTTGAAAAAGAATACGCAAATCCCGATTCTGTAAGGGGAATAGAGGACTATTCTCACTTATGGCTCTTGTGGCATTTTTCAAAGACGGAACAAATCGGATTTTCCCCGACCGTAAGACCACCGCGACTTGGCGGCAACAAGCGTATGGGAGTTTTTGCAACGCGCTCTCCAAATAGACCAAACCCTATCGGACTTTCTTCGGTTGAACTTAAAGGAGTAATGATCGAAAACGGCGTTCCCGTACTTTATGTTGCGGGCGCGGATTTAGTCGACGGTACGCCGATATTCGACATTAAACCCTATCTTGCGTTCACGGACTTGCACCCAGATGCAAAAGGAGGATTTGCCGACGAGGTAAAGGAGCACTTCTCAAAAGTCGAGATTCCCGAAAGCGTAAGAGAGGGCGTAGACGAGCACTCGCTTTCCGTTATAAAAGAGCTTCTTATGCAGGATATACGCCCATCTTACCAAAACGATAAAAATCGCGTGTACGGCTTCACGTACGGAAAATACGATGTTAAGTTTACATCACACGATGGAGTAACTACCGTTATTGAAATTGAAAAATGAAAAAGAGAGGCAAAAAACCTCTCTTTTATTTTATCCTTCTATCTGTTTTCCCAAAAACATGGCGGCGGTCTGTACCGTTCTTATATCGGATTCGTCGGGTGCCTTATATTCGTCTGCAGGGGATATGAGCGCAACGCAACCGACAATATCGCCTTCTGCCATTATCGGCATAATAACTCTGCCGTAGTATTTTTCACTGTCGTTTAAAACAGCGCATCTTGCGGTGTTGCCGATGCAGGTGTAAAGCTTACGGCTTTCGATTATCGCCGAAAGCTCCGAGGATATCTTTTTTTCAAGAAAATCGCGCTTTGTAACACCCGCGCAAGCGATCACGGAGTCGCGGTCGCTTATTATAATGCTGTATCCGCAAGTCTTGTAGAGCGTCTCCGCGTATTGCATAGCGAATGAAGACAGCTCTCCGACGGGCGAATATTTTTTGAAGATGACCTCGCCCTCACTGTCGGTATATATTTCCAAGGGGTCTCCCTCTCGTATATGCATGGTTCGCCTTATCTCCTTTGGAATGACCACACGCCCTAGGTCGTCGATTCTTCTCACAATACCTGTTGCTTTCATATATACATTTCTCCTTAAATTACAAATTGTGTTGTTATTATCTGTA
>CALCTE010000185.1 GCA_937893885.1 uncultured Clostridia bacterium
TTATTAAGACCTTTCATTACTCATACCTCCTGAGTGATTTGTTGGCATAAGTATAACACAGTCCTTAATGTTTGTCAATATGTTTTTAATGTTATACATTAAATTATATATATTTTACATTAACTTTTGTTGACATTTAAAATTTGATTTGATAAAATATATTTGTCTTTAGGAGGCGAATGCAGTATGGAAAAAGAACTTTACTCTATGATTTTCAAAAGAAAATCCTTTCATATATTTCGTGATATTGGCAATATAAACCCTGATGAACTACAAAGCATCGAAGAAAAATACAACAATCTTACGCCGTTGATAAACGGCATACAGACCGCTATCCGTATTGTACCTGCCGATCAAACCACCTGCAGGCGTGGGCAAGAATATTGCATCTTATTATATAGCGAGAAAAAAGATAATTATCTGCAAAATATCGGTTATATCGGTGAACAGCTTGACCTATATCTTGCTTCTCTTGGAATTGGTGCATTGTGGTTCGGTATCGGTAAACCTGATGAGCCAACCTATAACGGTCTTGATTTTGTCATAATGATTGCCATTGCAAAGGTCGCAGACGATAAGTTCCGCAAAGATATGTTTAAAAGTAAACGCAAACCGATTGATGAGATATGGAACGGCGAGCATCATCGTGAAATAGGTAAAATTGTTCGCTTTACGCCAAGCGCCTGCAACACACAGCCGTGGAAAGTAACTGCAGAAGAAAAATCTTTGACGGTTTACCGTTATAAAAAGTCGGGTAAGCGAGGTATTATGCCCGCCGACAAGGTGGCGCACTATAACCGCATAGATATCGGTATCTTCCTATGCTTTCTTGATCTTTGCCTGATGGAGAATCGTATCGGATTTGAGCGTGAGCTTTTTACGGATAACACCAAAGATGATTGCGAAGAAGTGCTAACCGCTAAATACACATTATTATAATAACGATAAAGGCGCCGCATTTCTGCGACGCCTTTGCTCATTATGGTTATTACTCCTGTATTAGTCCAAAAAGAAGTGCATCAGAAAACCAATCAATACGCAAACAGCAAATGTTACCGCAGCACTACCGATCACCAAAATAATCTTCTGATATGGACGCTTGCCGATTTCTCGTTGCTTATGAATATCATCCAAACGTTTACCCTCATAAAATGCAACAATTTCTTTATATGTTTGAACATCATTATCTTTCTTCACCTTTTCAATCTTAAAGGCAAAGTACATAGAGATTGCCCAAATGATTCCCCAAGGAATGAATGCCCAAACACCGAGCCACATAAACAGCGGTACAGCAGAAACGGCGGTTGCAATTAGCATTAGGGTATAGGTTCTTCCATAGCGTTTCATCTTAATAATTTCTGCTTCTTTGATCTCTTTTTTCATTATTTCAATATCTCCTTTCACTAATTGGTCAAGTGAGATACCAAATAATGAGCTGAGCAAAAGAAGGCTATGAATATCGGGGTAAGTTTTTCCGTTCTCCCAATTTGATATGCTCTGCCGTGTTACATATATCTTTTCGGCAAGTTCCTCTTGGGAAAGATTCATT
>CALCTE010000186.1 GCA_937893885.1 uncultured Clostridia bacterium
CAAGCTACTTATCGAGCATTCCTTTGAGGTCGCACGAAAGATGGGCTACGACGTGAACATCAACTTCGGCAATCCGGGCAACTACGTCAGCCGTGGGTTTGTAAGCTGCAAAAAGAAGAACGTGAGTTTCGTGGTAGATGGCAACTTCCCGACGGCGCTTCTCGTTTGCGAGCTTGTTCCGAACGCGCTTGACGGCAAAAAATGGATGTATATTCCGTCTACTGCCGCCGATTGCTGTGAGGACGTTGCCGCAGTCGAAGCCTTTGACGCGACTTTTCCGCCCAAGGAAAAGAAGTGGATGCCCAGCCAAGAGGAGTTCTACATCTATAGTCATTCTTCGGTAGTACGATAAACGTAAAAGCCGCTGAGGTGGAGAGATCCATCTCAGCGGCAATTTTATTTATGTATATCGCTTACCGAAGCATACGTTATCACAAGTCCTGCACTGACGAGCGCGCCGCCGATGATATCGGTGAGCCAATGCACGCCCGACGCAAGTCTGCCTATGACCATAAATGCGGTAAACGCGGCAATAGAAATCAACACGCACCGTCTGAACACGTCGCTTTTTATACGGGCGTGCAGTTGCATCATTGCCGTCGGCATCACACACATAACGAGCATAGTTGTAGACGACGGATAAGAAGCTTCAAGATAACCGTCGATCAACACGGGTCTGTAATTGATAACAACTATTTCAAAGAAAATGTACATCGCCAGCACAATGATGTAAAATCCACAGAGTGCGAGTATACTTCGATCCACTTTGAATAGGCTTTTTCTCCCCACCCATTGCACAAGACCGAGAACGGCAAATCCAAATGCTACTCCAATGGGCACAAGACCGAGCCAATCGGTGATCGTGTATAGGAACATATTCACTCCCGTGAGATTATGAACGTATCCGTTCAGAGTAGCAAAGCCCACGCTTGACGCATTTTGACCGATTGCACGAACATCAACATAGCTTACAAGAACAGTCCACAACACGAATGCCCCGAGAAAGCCCGCTCCCATAAAAAACATCTTTTTTCTTATTTTTTCCATAATTTCTAACCTTCCTTTTGTGTATTGGCTTTCGCCTGAATACAGTTTAGTGGAAGGCAGAAGGAGAAGCAAGAAACGGCTCGTCACAAGCGCGGTACGCTTGGTATCATCGGAGTTTTATGAGGATAAAAACCTTGACCAGTAATAACACGAACGCAAACACCGCGGCATACGGTTGAGAACTTATCACAAATAGAAGTACCGATACCGTGCCGAGCATCAACGAAATATTCGTTTTGTTTTTTAGCCAAAATTCTTTTTCGCAATTTTGCAAGGCGAGTGCAAAAACGCCTGCGAAAAACGTACCGATCACAACAATAAAATACGCCGCCTTCAAATAGGGTTGAACACCCTCCAGTGAGATAAGAGAGACGCAACGGATCACGCCGTTATTCTCGGCAAAGAACGGCAGAAAAAGAAGCATTGCAATGCTCAGATCCAGCAAGGCGTAAACCAGATCCATGAAGCGGGTTTCTTGTTGCTTATTATCTTCCTCGGCTATTGTGAGCACTTCGTCGGAGGAAAGAAGATCATCGATCGATACCGAAAAGAATTTCGAAATTGCTTTTAATGAATCTATGTTGGGATATCCTCTGTCCGATTCCCATTTGGATATTGCCGTGCGCGTTACGTAGATCTTTTCCGCAAGTTCGTCTTGCGTTAAACCGTTATCGGTTCTTAGTTTTTTTAATTTTTCACCAAAAGTCATAATGGTTCCTCCTTGCTTTTGTGATACCATTATAACGCCAAAGCCCGATCAAGTCACGACACTATCCGTCACATCAGCGTTTTTTATAGATCACAAGCTCGGGATTTTCGCCGTTT
>CALCTE010000187.1 GCA_937893885.1 uncultured Clostridia bacterium
TTTTGCAACAAGAAGAAGTCCGCTTGTATCCTTGTCGATTCTGTGAACGATACCCGGACGTACTGCATCACCACCGCTTGATAGCTTTGAAAGCTTATAAAGCAAGGCATTTACCATAGTGTTATCTTTGTTTCCCGGTGCGGGGTGCACTACCATTCCCTTGGGCTTATTGACAACTGCCAAATATTCATCTTCATAGACAATATCCAAAGGAATGTCTTGCGGCACGACATCATAGCCTTCATCGAAAACAAATTCGTATTCGTATTGCTGTCCTGCGGTGATCTTAAAATTTTTCTTCACCGCTTTTCCCTCAATAAGCAAAGCGCCCGCTTCAATTATTTCCTGCGCCTTTGAACGCGTTATGTCTGCAATATCGGATAAAAACACATCTGCGCGGCATGAATTGTACTTATCGCTGATTACGCCTTTATTCTCTTCATGCATTTTTATCATCACCACTTGTGTCGGTAGTTCTGAACTCGTATAAGATCATATAAAGCATTAAAAGGCCTATTCCAACGCAAACACATATATCAGCCACATTAAAAATCGGAAAATCTATAAATTCAAAGTTTAAAAAATCCACTACGAATCCGTTACGGTTTCCGAAGTGACTTCCTGTTCTGAAAAGTCTGTCGATAAGATTCCCCACGCCTCCGCTTAAGAGAAGAAGCAAAGAAGATCGTAGCAATAGATTTCTTTTTGATCCGATAAAAACATATAATGTTATCGCTATTACAGTAACTATTGAAAGGCTGATAAAGACCCAAGGAGCGTCCTCCAAGATACTCCACGCAGCCCCCGTATTTTCAGCATAAACAAATCCTAAAAATCCGGGGATAAAGTCTCTTTTTCCCGAATGATTAGAGTAAAGCGACGTATATGCCCATTTTTTAGACAAAGCGTCAAGCCATATAAGTATCCCACAAACCGCAAAAGTTGAAAGAAGGTCTGCGACAAAACTCTTTAATTTAAATTTATTCACTGTCATCTAAACTTGTAATAAAGAGTGAATCAAAGCTGTGCTGAACAAGCTTCGACGCAGCAGTAGCCGTGGCGGGTTGCGTTTTTTCGGGAGCAACGTCTTCAGCCTTCGTGTTATCTTGATTAAACATACCGCTTAATTCGTCAATAATACTGTTAAGATCCTCGTTTGAGCCTTCGCAAAGTGCATCTATCTCATCGGCGGATAAGATATCATCTTCATCGCCTATATCAGAAACTTCGCTTGTCACGGATTCTTCAACGGTCTCTTCATCTGTCGTTTCTTCGGTGACTATAGGAGATTCTGTTTCTTCTTTAAGTTCCTCGACTGCCTCGGTGGTATCGTTTTTTGTGGTATCGTTTTTTTCCGAAACTTCATCTTCAGTTTCTGTAATAACAGATTCTTCAATTGTTTCGGAAATTTCAGCATCTACTGTAAAATCAGCCGGATCGTAATCAAAGCTTAAAGCTTCAAGCTCAGAAAGGTGTGCTTTGTAAAGCTCAAGCGCTTTCACTTTAAATTCAGTGGTAAGCTTTTCAAGTGCGCCTGCTTTCTCTAAAGCTTCTTTATTTGCTTTTGTATCAACAACAGTCTTAACGACGGTTTTGACAGCAACTTCCGGTGCTGTTGCTACAGGCGCGAAAGGCTCAGTAGGAAGAACACTTGTATTCTCAAGTTCAAGTATTCTTTCTCTCATTATCTTGATTTGCTCGTTTTGTTTTTCGCACAAAACTTTATACTTTTCGTATTCGTTTGTCAACTCGGTGAATTCTTTTACGACCATATCGATATAATCATCAACTTGATCTCCGTTATATCCACGAAAAGCTACCGAAAATTCAACCTTTTCAAGGTCTGCGGGACTAACCATAAATACCTCCTAAATATAAATCAAAACGCCTAAACGTATATTTCCCTTCTTTGTGTTACCTTCAATATCGGAAATTTCAAATCTTCCCTTACCGCTTACACTCACAAGATCTCCGTGCACAAGAGATTTGTCCGAATTTGCACAAGTCTTATAATTTATGCGTACAGACTCGGATCTTATGAGCCGTTGCGCATCACTTCTTGACAAAGAATATACGTCCGCAATAACGCAGTCAAGCCGCATCGACGGAATAATTACAACGCGTCTTTCTTTTTTGGGAAGAAATTTTTTCAAAAAACTAGGTCCAATACTTGTCATACGTTCGATATTTACTCTGCAACTACCTACTTTTTCAAGGTTTTGCTCAATGTAATCAACTATCGAACTGCATATAAATACGACCGCTTCATCGTCACGTATAAGTATGTCGCCTATCCTGTCTCTTTCTATCCCCATAGACATAAGCGCACCAAGAAAGTCCCTGTGAGACAGAGACTTTCTTGCCGTGTTTGTTATATGTAAAACAGTAATATTCGATGCGTCGTTTAAACCTTCGTCATCAAAATCAAGAAAATCGGGATAAGCGGTCAAGACCTTTCTTTCGGCAAGTAAATGACCTCCCCAGAGCTTATACGTGACGCCGAGAGGTGCATTTATCTTTTGAATATCACACAAATCGGCAGGCGCATAAAAACAAGATGCACAAGGTCTTTTGGTCTTATCCGCTTTCTTTAGCAAGTCGGAGACTCGCGATAAAACCAAATCGTTATAATCAGAACTCATTAAAAGAGCTGATTTTCGGTCATTTCGACAGGCGCTTCCTCTACTGCCTCTCTGATCTCCTCACCGGAAACGTTAACGTTGTTGGGGGTAATGATGAAGGTGGAAACTGTAACCTTCTTCAAAGTGCCGTCGATAGCATATGCAACACCGCTCAAGAAGTCAAGAAGGCGTCTTGCGGCTTCCTTGTTGGTGTCTTCGAGATTAAGTACGACCGTTCTTCTCGCAAGAAGATGATCCGCAATGGAAGTAACGCTCTCAAATCCTTCGGGACGAACGACCTTAAGTTCAAGAGAAGAGCCATAAGAAATGTTCTTAGGGGCTGCTACTGTCTGCTGTGCAGGAATGTCATTTTTGAGCTGTTGCGAAGCAGGAAATTCTTCATCCTCCATCTCGGTCTCGTCTCCGTATACCTCGTCCTGATACTCCGAGGGTGATACGATTTCTTTAAGCTTACTGAAAAAACTCATTGTAATTCCTCCGTTATATTTTTCTTTAATTGTTTTTTAATAAATTCTT
>CALCTE010000188.1 GCA_937893885.1 uncultured Clostridia bacterium
CATTAAAGAAATACTTGCCGGTTCTCTGGTCGGAAAGATCATCAAGAGCTTTTTTCGCTACGTCACCGGGGGATCTCGAGTTGTCTTGCACTGCGTAGTAGTCTACGTCACCGCCTTCTTCCTCGAAGCTGCTGTATATTCTCTTTGAGTTTCCGTTTGAATCCTCAACATCAAGGTACGCCCTTGCAGAATAGTCGAGCGAGAAGTTATCCTCGTAAAGATTCGTGATATATGCCGAAAACTCCGTTTCATCCGCATCCAAGAATCCTTCGACCTGCACTTTAATGAAATCAAGCCCTGCGGCTTCCAACGCTTCTTCGGTAAGGTCGGATGCAACCCTCTTTGCTTTAACGTATTTTCCGTTTAAAATAGCCCGTCCGCCGGTCACATAAGCCGTGGGGGCAATAATGAAGCCTTTTTCTAAGATATCATAATCATAGTTGGTATAAAGAGATTCGTCGATAAACGCCGTCCAGCGAAGACCTGTGGTGTCCTTTTCCGCAAGTCTTACGGCTGCTCCGTGTTGTAACTTAAGATAGCAAGATTCGTCCGCCGCCAAAGTCTCGGTCGGGACGTATATTCCCACGCCGAGAACCATAATAACGGCAAGCAATAAAGATGCAATTCGTTTCATAAGTCCTCCAAAATGTATAAAATTACGTTTACATTATATACTGCATATTCGTCAAAGTCAATAGATTTATTCCGCAAAATACGCTTTTATAGCAAAAAATGCGCAAAAAACGAGGCTCGGTTGTCCAAGCCCCGCTTTGCATTTAAATTATTCAGTTTGCCGCGTCGACTATCGTTGCAAAATCTTCCTTAAGGGAAGCGCCACCGATAAGACCGCCGTCTACATTCACTTTGGAAAGAAGCTCTGCGGCATTCTTTGCGTTCATAGAGCCGCCGTACTGTACGGTAAGAGCCTCTGCCGCTTCTCTTGAGTAGAGAGAAGCTACGGTATCGCGGATTATGCCGCAAACCTCGTCAGCCTGCTCTGCGGTCGCGGTCTTGCCCGTGCCGATTGCCCATACGGGCTCGTATGCGATGATAACGTTCTTGAGTTGCTCTGCGCTTACACCTAAAAGCGCTATCTTCGTCTGTAAGCTAACGAGCTCTGCGGTGATGCCCTGCTCTCTTTCAAGCTCCATTTCGCCTACGCAAACGATGGCTTTAAGTCCGCCTTCGAGTACCGCCTTCGTGCGAAGATTTACGGTTTCGTTTGTCTCGCCGAAATACTGACGTCTTTCGCTGTGGCCGATGATTACGTATTCTACGCCCGCTTCCTTGAGCATATCGACGGATATCTCGCCCGTAAAAGCGCCGCTTTTTTCGAAGTGTGCGTTCTGTGCGCCGATTTTGATGTTCGTTCCCTTTGCCGCTTCAACAGCTGCGGGAATGTCGATAAAGGGTACGCAAAGTACGATGTCGCAAAGGTCTTTTCCCTTAACAAGAGCGGCAAGCTTTTCGATAAGCTCCTTGCCCTCGGAGGGTGTCTTGTTCATTTTCCAGTTGCCCGCAATTACCGTGCGGCGTGTTTCTCTGTTCATTTTCAATACTTCCTTATCTTTTATTTGTTATTCAAAGCCGCGATACCGGGAAGCTCAAGTCCCTCAAGGAACTCAAGCGACGCGCCGCCGCCCGTGGAGATATGCGTTATTTTATCCGCAAAGCCGTTCTGCTCGCAAGCCGCCGCACTGTCGCCGCCGCCTACGATGGACGTAGCGTCGGAATCAGCAAGCGCTTGAGCAACCGCAACCGTACCCTTTGCAAGAGTGGGGTTTTCGAATACGCCCATGGGGCCGTTCCAAACCACAGTCTTTGCATTCTTTACCTCTGCGGCAAAGAGCTCTCTTGTCTTTTCGCCGATATCAAGACCTTCAACGCCGTCGGGGATAGCGTTCGATGCGACCGTATTTACCTCAAGCTCCGCGTCGATGGGGTCGGGAAATGCCTTTGCAACTACGGTATCAACGGGCAAAAGAAGCTTAACGCCTTTTTCTTCTGCCTTTGCCATCATTTCCTTGCAATAGTCTATCTTGCTCTCGTCAAGGAGAGAATTTCCTACGTTATATCCCTTTGCGGCAAGGAAGGTATATGCCATACCGCCGCCGATAATAAGAGAATCGACCTTCGTTAAGAGGTTGTTTATAACGTTGAGCTTATCCGACACCTTTGCGCCGCCCAAAATAGCTACGAAAGGACGGTCAGGGTCTGCAAGCGCCTTACCCATTATGCCGATTTCCTTCTGAATGAGGTAGCCGCAAACTGCGGGAAGATAATCGGCAACACCTGCGGTGGACGCATGTGCTCTGTGAGCCGTACCGAAAGCATCGTTTACGTAAAGCTCTGCAAGGCTTGCAAGCTCCTTTGCAAATTCGGGCTTGTTCTTCTCCTCGCCCGCGTCAAAGCGTACGTTTTCGATAAGCATAATATCGCCGTCACAAAGCGCCGCCGCCTTTGCCTTTGCGTCTTCGCCTACGATATCTTTTGCAAATTCAACAGTTTTTCCGAGAAGCTCGGAGAGCTTTGCCGCTACGGGTGCGAGTGTAAACTTCTTCGCATCGCCCTTTGCCGCCTTCTCAAGAAGCTCCGCCTTTGCCGCTTCTCTCTCGTTTTCGGGAAGTTCTGCTACCTTTGCCTTTTCCTTTTTGTTAAGACCGAATCCCTCGGTAAAGATATTATGGGGCTTGCCCATGTGGGAACAAAGGATTACCCTTGCGCCGTTTTCGGAAAGATACTTAATGGTAGGAAGTGCTTCAACGATTCTCTTTGTGCTTGTTATAACGCCGTCCTTGAGGGGTACGTTAAAGTCGCAACGCACGAGAACTCTTTTGCCTTTTACTTCAATGTCTTCTACGCTTTTCTTGTTGTAATTCATGTATTCCTCCTGTAATTTTTCATTCACTCCTTATTTTACCATATATTTTTGTAAATTTCCATATTTTTTATAAAAATTCACAGAAATATTTCCCTCTCTTTTGCAAAAATTCGCTCATTTTTGTATTTTTTTCGAAAATCTCTTGTATAATAGCAAAAAAAATGGTAATATGACTTGTTACTAAATTATTTTTAAGGGGAAATTACATTGCGCAGAGAAGATTTGAGAAATATCGCTATCATAGCTCACGTCGACCACGGTAAGACCACGCTCGTTGACGAAATGTTAAAGCAGGGCGGCGCCTACAGAGAAAACCAAGAGACCGCCGAAAGAGTTATGGACAGCAACGACCTCGAAAAAGAAAGAG
>CALCTE010000189.1 GCA_937893885.1 uncultured Clostridia bacterium
TCACAAGAACGTACCTTCCGTTATTACACAGATAACGAACGTCGTTTCGTCCGAGGGCTTAAATATTGAGAACCTCATCAACCGTTCGAAGAAGGATTATGCTTATACTATCTTTGAGATAGACGGTGAAGTGACTGCCGCACACGCGGAAGCTATCGCAAAGGTCGAGGGTATGATAAAGGTAAGAGTTATCTAAGTCTTAAATAGTCGAAAAAAATTAAAAAACTCTTGCATTGGCCGATATTATGTGATAATATATAGAATCGGTACACATATAACCACAAGAAACGTTATTTAAGGAGAATTTTCAATGACAGAAAAGATCAAAGAAATTATTGCAAATCAACTCGGAATCGACGTTGATAAGATCGAAGACGATGCAGCAATTATCGACGACTTGGGCGCTGACTCACTTGACGTAGTTGAGATGCTTCTCTCCATAGAGGAGACCTTGGGCGTAACCGTACCCGATGAGGACGCGGCAAATCTCAAGACCGTTGCCGATATTATCGAGTATATCGAGCAAAATCAGTAATAAGATTAAAATGATAAACAGCCATAACGCTTTACGCGCTGTGGCTTTTTTCATAGGAAGGGAGGGCAGACGTATGCTTGAAAACTTTATAATTTCCGCAAATTCGATACTTCCTTTATTTGTAATAATAATATTAGGCTATTTTTTAAGGCGCACAGGTCTTATAAGCGGTGCATTTTTGGACGTCTCCGATAAACTCGTGTTTAAATGCGCTTTGCCCGCTATGCTCTTTTACAATGTCGCGACGACGAATTTCAAAAATGCGTTTAACGGACGCCTTGCGGCGTTTTGTGTCGTCGGCACGGTTTTAGTATTTTTACTTATGACCTTACTTATTACTCCCGCTATAAAGCGCCGTGACGTAAGGGGCGCCGTGATACAGGGCATATACCGTTCCAATTTTGCGATTTTAGGCGTACCTCTTGCCGCAAATATGTTCGGGGAAGCGGGAAGTACGGCGGCATCGCTCATCATACCGTTTTTGATACCCGTATATAACGTCTTTGCCGTTGTTATCCTTGCAATGAATATGCCTGACGGAAAAAAGGACGGGGCGGGACTTTTGTGGAAGATAATAAAGAACGTCATAACCAATCCTCTCATAATCTCCGTTGTGCTTGCAATTCCGTTTTCACTCGGCATTGTATCAATGCC
>CALCTE010000190.1 GCA_937893885.1 uncultured Clostridia bacterium
TCTCCGAAGGTCTTACCAAGTCCCGTAAGATAAAAGTATCCCCAATCTATTCGCAGATCGTCGCCGTTTCTGCCGAGAACTTCCTGATTCTTTTTGCCCATTTTTATTGAGGAAAGCTGACCGATCGCAATCTCCTCAACAACAACTTCATCGTCGCCTCTGAGGTTCATGCATATCTCCTCAGACATCTTAATCTTGACTTTTACGCTGTGTCTGCCGCCGTCAGCAGAGCTTTTTTTAATCTCAAGATAGCTTATGGGGCGGGACAGCAAATAAAGATCGTCGGGTATTATGGGTGATGTAAACTTCAATGTAAGCTCTACACCGCTCTGCTTGAAAACGTATGTAGTAGAAAAAGCATCACAGTCAACCGCAACGCATTTTGCGGCGGGAACGTCATTGCTGCCGTATTTGCCTACGAGTCTGTATTCGTCTGAATCGATTTCAGCAATTACAGACAATGTAAAAGGCCTACCGGTCCAATGAGTCGTATCCGAGTCGGTTGGGACGTCTGAAGGTGACCAAAGGCTGAAATTAGGGTCAATTGTTATAAGAGGATATGAAGGTGCACGAAGTCTCATATTCATTTCCCCTGATTGGAATTTTATTATATTATATACAAAAAATACGCTTTTGTCAAGATAAACTCCGAAGCAATGCTTCGGATTTTATCATTTAAGTTTCATACCATCTGTCACCGATGGAAAGATCGACCGTAAGCGGCACGGGAAGGTGCATTGCGTTTTCCATTTCCTGCTTTAACAGTATTGCAACCTCGTCGGCACAGCTTTCGTTCGCTTCGATAATAAGCTCGTCGTGTACCTGAAGAATAAGCTTGGCATCGAATCCCGCTTCCTCGAGACGCTTGCTGACCGAAAGCATAGCTATCTTAATGATATCTGCCGCGCTACCCTGAATGGGGCTGTTCATTGCCACTCGCTCACCAAATTTTCTCATAACTCCGTTTTGCGACTGAATTTCGGGAATGTATCTGATCCTTCCGCACAGCGTTTCAACGAAACCCGAAGCCGCTGCTTCCTTCACGATCCCCTTAAGATAATCACGGACGCCCGGATAAGAGGCAAGATAGCTGTCGATATACTCCTTGGCTTGTTTGACGGTTATATCAAGATCCTGCGAGAGCGAGTATTCTCCAATACCGTATACGATCCCGAAATTGACAGCTTTGGCTCTTTTTCGCAGAATGGGAGTAACTGAATCAATGGGCAGATTGAACACCTTTGCGGCAGTCGAAGTGTGAATATCCTCGCCCGATGCAAAAGCGTTGATCATA
>CALCTE010000191.1 GCA_937893885.1 uncultured Clostridia bacterium
ATGATTTGGTTACAAAGGGAACCAATGAACCCTATCGAATGATGACGAGTCGGTGCGAGTATCGTTTGATTCTTCGGCAGGACAATGCGGACCTTCGTCTTCGTAAGTACGGTCTTTACAGACCTTGCGGCAGATTACGACGAGCTCATCAAACCAAAAAAATGCCCGTCGTGCAACGCTTGTATTAAAGCCTGCCCGACAGGCGCTCTTGAAAGAGACGATAAAAACGGCTGTCTTTCGGGAATAAATCAAAAAAAAGGAGCGCTCACGGAAAATGAGACGCTCCTTATAAAGCAAAGTAATATGGCGTGGGGTTGCGATGTTTGTCAGCTTGCGTGCCCTTTAAACAAAAAAGCCGAAAATACACCCCTTGAGTTTTTTTACACAGACCGCATCGAATTTTTAACAAGCGAGATCGTCGAAAATATGACGGACGAAGAGTTTAAAAAACGCGCGTTCAGCTTCAGAGGCAAGGAGCCGATATTACGCAACCTCGCTATGCTCGGAAAATGACCTTAAGGGCGTTTATTCGAAATTGCCCCAGATAATATCGTTTGCAAGGCCGTCACCGTTGCTTCCGATGTTATCATTCTTATTATCAACGTTGTTATTATTTCCGCCGTTATTATTGTTGTTATTATTTCCGCCGTTGTTATTGTTGTTATTATTTCCGCCGTTGTTATTATTGTTGTTACTGTTGTTATTGTTTCCTCCGTTGCCGCCATTTGAGCTATCGGAGTCTGTGCCGGCCGAAGTGCCATCACCTGAAGGAGCGGGGCTTTCGTCGCCTGTTCCCTCATTATCGGTAGCATCTTCATTTTTGTCATTGTTCTCGTTGTCCGTGCCTTCAACTTCATCCTTGTCAGCTCCGTCAATGTCTCCAGCTTTTTTAGCGCACGCACAAACGGTAAGCACCAAAGAGAGTATCAAAAATAATAAGACGATTTTTTTCATAAAACATATTCCTTTTCACAAAATTATCTGCATACATTATACACCGGCGGGCAATAAAAATCAAGAGATAAAATAAAACTGTAAAAAAATTATATATTTTAACAAAAACCGCAAAATTTCTATAGCATTTTGTCTTCAAATGTGGTACAATATACTGTAACATAGAAAGGAGGCCTTATTATGATACCCGAAAAAGGCTATAAACGTATAATGGTAATATGCTTTTACGTCCTTTTGGGCGCTTTGGGGCTTTACTTTCTTTCGCATTACGTTTTTAAATGGCTGTGGCCGATAATCGTCGCTCTGCTCGTCGGAATGTTGCTTCAGCCCATAATACGCTTTCTCGAACGAAAACTTAAATTCCCGCACAGACTTGCATCAATACTGACAGTCTTGGTGCTGTATATAGGTGTCGGATATCTTTTGGGCGCAGTTGTATACAAGCTCGTTGCCGAGCTTTCGGTGCTCGCTTCTTCTATCCCCGGTTACGTTTCAAAGCTCAACATAAATTTAGGAAATATTGAAGCGTACTTCAAGTCTATGTTCGCTAATATGCCGATAATAGGCTCGAATGATCTGTTTGACATAGTATGGTCAAATCTTTCAAGCTCCATAGTATCGATGTTAAGCGGTCTTTCCTCTTCGATAATCACGAGTCTGCCTTCGTTCTTGACGTCGGTTGCACAACTTGTCCCCTCTCTCCTTTTAGCGATAATCATTATGATAGTATCGTCCGTGTACTTTGCAACAGACTACGAAAAAATTAAGAGCTTTTTCGGCTATCAGATATCGGAAAAAGCGAAGGAAAAGATAAAAACCGCAAGAGACCACCTATTCAGGACTATAGTTAAATACATCCGTGCTTACCTCTTGGTAATGCTTATAACGGGCGCTGAACTGTACCTCGGACTTTCGATAATCGGACAAAGCTACGCGCTTATCTTAGCGATAGTTATCTCTATAATCGACGTACTTCCCGTTTTGGGAACAGGTGCGGTACTTATACCGTGGGGTATCATTTGGATATTAACGGGCAATACTTGGAAGGGCGTTGCTATATTGCTCTTGTACGTTGCTGTTACCGTTGTAAGACAGATAATAGAGCCGAAGATCGTAGGTCAGTATATAGGCCTTTATCCCCTCATTACACTCGTTGCAATGTATGCGGGACTCCGTATCTTAGGTGTTGTCGGGCTCTTCTTATTCCCCATAGCGATCATCATTTTGAAGGAGCTTAACCAAAACGGCGACGTTCATCTTTGGAAGGATCCTCCGGGTACGCAGACGGAAAAAATGCCCGCAGGTGCAAGGATAGTAAAACGGATAGCCAAGAATAAAAAATACAAAGCCGAGGTCAAGGACCGTGGCGTAAAGAAAGAAAAGAAGTAGGAAAAGTTATGTTGAAAATTGCAATTTTGGGATTTGGCGTAATCGGCAGAGGCGTATTTGATATTATTACGGAAAACAGCGAAAGGCTCCGCAAAGCCGTAGGCGACGATATCACGGTAGCCAAAGTAGTGGATATAAGAGATTTATCGGGCACTCCCGCGGCAGCAGTCGCAACGAAGGATTTCTCCGACGTGCTTGCAGATGAAGAAATATCTTTGGTAGTTGAGTGTATGGGCGGTCACACCATCGCTTACGAGTTTTCAAAAAAAGCGCTCGAAGCGAGAAAAAGCGTCGTCACCTCCAATAAAGAGGTAGTTGCTTGCTACGGCGACGAGCTTATGGCTCTTGCAAATAAAATGGGCGTTTCCTACCTCTTTGAAGCAAGCGTCGGAGGCGGTATTCCCATAATTCACCCGATGAAATATTGCCTTTGGGCAAATAACATAAAGTCGATAAGCGGCATCTTAAACGGCACGACGAACTTTATGCTTACTATGATGAACGAAAAAGGCGCATCGTTCGACGAAGCACTTAAAACGGCGCAAGAGCTCGGATATGCGGAAAAGGTGCCCACGGCAGATGTGGACGGATTTGACGCGGCAAGAAAGATCGCTATTCTTTCTTCCATTGCTTTAGGCTCTCACATATCCCTTGAAGACGTAAGTGTCGTAGATGGAATAAGAAACATCACTACCGCAGACGTTGCCCTCGCCGCAAAATGCAATATGGTGATAAAGCTTCTTGCAAGAAGCATCATTGAAGATGGCAAAGCGTATATCTATGTTGCGCCCCACCTTATAGACACATCTCACCCACTTGCAAACACAAACGATGTTTTTAACGCAGTATGCGTAAACTGCGATATGCTCGGAGACGCTATGTTCTACGGAAAAGGAGCAGGTTCTCTGCCCACGGCAAGTGCTGTCGTATCCGACATAATAGAGGCTTATAGCTTTGGCTCCAAGGAACCCGTATGGAGTGCAAAAGAAGAAGGTGTCAGCCTTGATGTAAAGTCGCTTTCCGCAAGCTTCTTCGTAAGATGTGCTCCTCAAGGTGCAGAAGGTCTCAAAGCGCTTGTCGAGGTATTTGACTCCCCCCGTATACTTACCGATGAAAATGACGAATATCTTGCATTTACCGTAAATAACGTTACCGAAACAGAGCTTAATAAAAAGCTTCAAGACGCGGGCTGTGCTCCGCTTTCGGTTATAAGGGTCTTTGACTGAAATGAAGCACGAGTATTCTTGCGGCGCGGTCTTGTTCGTTAAAACACCCGAGGGGGTCAAATATGTTCTTGTCAAGGAAAAGAACGGAAACGTCGGATTCCCCAAAGGACATGTTGAAAAGGGTGAAACGGAATACGAATGTGCGCTTCGCGAGATTAAAGAGGAAACGGGTATAAACGCTTGCATCGTCTCCGGCTTTTGCCAAAAGGTGCAATACACTCTTCCGAATGGTCATGTAAAGCACGTAACGTATTTTGCCGCTTTTTATGACGGCAACCAGCATCCCGTTCGTACGAGCGAAGTCAGTGACTACATACTGACGGATTACGAAGGCGCTGTAAAGGCGCTGTCGTTTAAGATATCCGTCGATATTTTGAAAAAGTTTGTAAACAGCAAAGTTTTAAGTATAGTTAAGTAAGCTTGGAGGTTTATTATGACGGCATTTCAGATAACACTGATAATACTTGCCGTAGTTTTTTTAATAATCTTCACTTTGCTTATGCTCCCCATAAGGCTGTGTTTACTTATCGCAAACGGAAAAGCGGTATTTCGTATTAAGCTGTGGCTTTTTACCTTTTTTTCTACTGACAAGCCCAAAAAAGAGAAAAAGAAAAAAAAGAAACCGAGTGGCACGGATAAACCGAAAAAGGAAAAGAAAAAAAGGAGCTTCTCCGAAATATTGGAGCTTGTGGGAAAGCTTAAAGAAGCGCTTGAAAAGTCTGCCGAAGGCTTAAAGCTTCTTTTTTCGAGATTCAAGATTGATATAATACGTATAGATGCTGTCTGTGCGGGCGATGACGCGGCAGATACGGCGATGAAATACGGAATCCTTTGCAGTGCGCTTTACGGGGTAAGCGGATATCTTAAAACGCTTGACCGACTTTCAAGATCAAAGATCGACGTAAACATAGCGTGCGATTTTTTGAAAGATAAAAGTGAGTTCGAATTTGAGCTTGCAGCTTCCATTAAAGTGCATTGGGCAACAAGGCATCTTTTGAAAATTATATTTTCTTCGATGAATACGATTACGGAGGTTATAAACAGTGACAAGCAATGAAAAAACGACGTTTTTGAACGTCCTTGCATACACGACGGAAAAGACCGTTGACATAGCAAAGCAAAGTCCAGTTATCGGTGAGCCTATAGTCATTGACGGAGTGACTATAATCCCCGTATCGAAAGTCAGCGCAGGCTTTGCGGGCGGCGGTGCGGATATTGCAGATGAGATGAGAAAACGTAAGAAAAATCCTACGGGTATCGGCGCGAAAGTAAACATAACGCCCGTATCGTTTCTCGTAATCGACGGCAAAAATATCAAGACTGTAAAGGTCGATGGTGAAAAATCGGGCGCGGGTGAAGCTTTAGGCGCAGTCATCGCGAAAATTAAAGCGGAAAACGCAAAGAAGAAGGCCGAAAAAAAGGCACAGAAGAAAGCAGAAAAGGAAGCAAAACTTGCGGAAAAGAATGCGTGAATATATAAAAACGAATGGGAAACAGGTGTTGTTTTATCGGAGAATTTTTGTAATCATACCTGTTTTTGTTAATAAGAATCAGCATCACATTTGTAAGTACAAATGCACATAGATATTATCCCAAACTCAAAGAGACAGAAAAAAGAAGATTCGTTTATTACGAGTCTTCTCTTTCTTTTCGGTTTCGTGATATTCTATTCGCTATAAACTGTCCGTAGGACTCACTGCTTGCGCCCTAGCGAAGCGAGCAAGTACCTTTAGGGGATAATATCGGTCGTTTTTTAATAATATCCGCGCGTTGCGCTTACATCGGGGGAAGCATTTTGTAAAAACAGCTTCATAACCTCTTTGATACGTGCGTCGGATTCATCGGTGAATACGAGATATTTTCCGCATTCCACGTCTTTATCGAAAAGCCATACGGGAACGCTGTTATAAAGCGTACTGCGGTGGCCGTACTCCCTATATATCTCGAAATTTGCGCCGATTCTGTCGGTAAGCGAGGCACGGCATACGCCATTTGCCTTTCTGTCGCACTTCTTCCCTCTCGTGCTTTCCACAAGACATGCGCGTGAGTGCATAAGCGGCAGTTTGCCGTAAACACATACGCTCGTCGGCATTATGCCCGAAAGTGCCCTTATACCGTGGGCTTTAAGTTCGGGCGAGAGGGCGGCGCCCAAAAAGCCTTCGTCTTTATAAATTTGAAGGCTCGTGCAGTTTTGTATATTCGCCGTGAAGTCGGCGTACACTTCCATATCGGGTGCAAGTGCTTTTTGCGCGTATGATGATAGGAGAAGCGAGGTCACTCCGAGCGTTCTTGCCTTTTCAATAAGTGCCGTCACAGCGTCCTTATCTTCGGGATATACGCATCTTGGTAATATCGCTCTCGTTTTTGCGCCATAGCGCTTTGCGAAATCGGCAAGCATATCCTCGCGCCATACGGGCACGTCGAAAAACACAATATCGTTTTCGAACTCCTCGAAAACGCTTGCGTCTACGTCGCGCGGAGTGAGAAGTCTAATTTCCGCACCTTTTTTTGCGGTGGAAGCTGTACGCGCGCTTTCGGTGCATGGTGTGGGTATTTCGTATTTTGGCGTGTTTTTCTCTATTATCGCCTCTTCAAGAAGCGATATTGAGCTTCGGCGAAGCTCGTTTAGCTTTGAAGTTGGAATAAAGAGGTTTCCGTTAACGGTCACGTCCGCTTTTTCAACGTAAAAAGAGCTGTCGCCCGTCTTGGAAAGGCGCTCCCTCACATCGTCGCTTGTGAGCGGTTTATTCTCGGCTATTAGGGGCTTTTCGCCTTTGACTGCCACTGATATTCCACAATAAGAAAACTCAAGCTTTGCCCGGTTTTCATCAAGATATGCCGTCATTTCTACCGGTAGTCGTCTTTTTTTTATATTTATATCAAGGCTTGCGCTGTTTCGCTTATCTTTTTCCGTTCTTATGCCGAACATATCTATCGACAGCTTACCCGTAAGGAAGGCATTGGTAAAGCCGCTTCGCGAAAAGACTTTCGATAGAAAGTCCACTTCCGCGTCCGTCGCGTTGCGCCCTTCGTCAAGAAGCTTTCTGTATACGGACGTCACGGCGTAAACGTAGGCAGGGTCTTTCATACGGCCCTCTATCTTGAGGGAGGCTATACGCGCGTCTATTATCTTCGTTACGTGCTTTGCAAGGCACATATCTTTAAGACTCAAGGGGTAGCCGCTCTTATACGGAAGGCGGCAGGGCTGAGCGCACTCTCCCCTGTTTCCGCTTCGCTTGCCTATCATCGACGACATAAGGCAACCGCCGCTTTGGCTTACGCATATCGCGCCGTGAATAAAAAGCTCTGCTTCAAGTCCGCTCTCCTCTTGCATCTTTATTATCGAATCAAGCGTCATCTCACGCGCGGCAACTATGCGAAATACACCGAGCTTTTTTAAAGTTTGTGCGCCGTATGCGTTATGCTGTGCCATCTGCGTGCTTGCCACTATCGGAACGCCGCAGGAGTCGTGTATGAGCTTTGCAAGACCGATATCCTGAACGATGAGCGCGTCGGGCTTATATTCATTGCAAACGGACAAAACGTAAGAAAGTGTCTCGTCCATCTCTCTTTCGCTGACAAGCGTGTTAAAGGTAAGGTACACTTTGACGCCGTAAAGACGCGCAAGGGAAAACGCTTCCTTTAAGCTCTCTGTGTCAAAATTTCTTGCGGAAGCTCTCGCATTATATTTCGGACAACCGAGGTAGACTGCGTCTGCGCCCGCCCATATCGCCGCTTTTAAACATTCAATATCTCCTGCCGGAGCAAGAAGCTCGGGCAACTTTTTTGTATACATATACATTTCTCCGACTTTTTTTAAAAAAAGGCTTGTCTTTTTCTTAATTATAACATACAATATACTAAATGCAATATAAATTTTGGTGGGATTATGAAAATTAAGGAAACGGATAAGATTAAAAAAGGAAATTTGATAATAATAAAGGTTGGAACCTCCACGTTGACGCACGACACGGGGTATCTTGACCTTCGCCGTATGCAAGACCTCGCGAGAATAATAAGCGATCTGCAAAACAGTGGAATGGAGATAATACTCGTAAGCTCCGGCGCTCAAAGCGCGGGTATATCGAAGCTCGGACTTAAAGTTCGCCCCGATTCAAGAGAGGGCAAGCAAGCGGTTGCTGCAGTAGGTCAATGTGAGCTTATGAATATGTACGGCAAGTTCTTCTCCGAATACGGAAAGAACGTAGCGCAGGTGCTTATCACCAAGTACGTGCTCGAAAATCCCGAACAGAAAGATAACGCCGCAAATACCTTCCGCAAACTTCTCGATATGCATTGCATTCCGATAGTTAACGAAAACGACGTGATTTCATACGAAGGCATAAACTTCGGCGGAAATGACATCTTGGCTTCCTACGTAGCGCTTATAACCAATGCAGATATCATCATAAACCTTTCAGATATTGCGGGACTTTACACAAAAGACCCACGCACAAATCCCGATGCAGAGCTTATAGATTATGTTGAAGCCGTCGATGAGAGTGTACTTGCCTTTGCGGGCGGTGCAGGCACCAAGAGAGGTACGGGCGGTATGATAGCGAAGCTCCAGTCAGCTTCCATTGCCGCAAAACAGCACATACCCATGATAATCGCAAACGGACACGACCCCGATATCCTCTACGATATAATCGTAAAGGGCGAGTTTACGGGTACGTATTTTGGAAATAAGAGGTAAGAAAATGGAACTCTACGGTTACATTAAAGAGCTTTGCCAAAAGGCGAAGGACGCAAATAATAAACTTGCTTTATCGTCACTTGACAAGAGAAACGCGCTTCTTGAAAGAATTGCAAGCGAGCTTGTAAAAAACAGCGATGATATAATAAAAGCAAACGAAGAAGACCTAAAAGCCGCCGTTGAGAAAGGTCTCTCGACGGCAATGCAAGACCGCCTAAAGCTTTCTGCGGAAAGAATAGCCGCTATCGCTTCTTCTGTCAAAAAGCTCATCGCTCTGCCCGATCCTTTGGGAAGATCCGAG
>CALCTE010000192.1 GCA_937893885.1 uncultured Clostridia bacterium
GGCTATGTGCGGCCTGATGATCCCCGCTGCGGAGGGCAGCGAGGTCGCCGTGTTCCGTCATGTGCTGGCGGATATCGGCGACGAGCAGAGCATTGAGCAGTCCCTTTCCACCTTCTCCTCCCATATGGTAGGAATAGTCAATATCCTAAGCGAGATGACAGACCGCTCACTCGTCCTTTTCGATGAGCTTGGCTCGGGAACAGACCCCGTAGAGGGCGCGGCGCTTGCAAACGCCATTTTGGAGGACTTGAAGATAAAGGGTGCCTTTTGCGCCGTTACGTCACACTATGCGGAGATAAAGGCATACGCTCTCAATACAAACGGCGTACAAAACGCATCGTGTGAGTTTGACGTTGAGACTTTAAAGCCGACCTACAGACTTATCATAGGCACACCGGGTAAATCCAACGCCTTCGCGATATCGCAGAAGCTCGGTCTTCCCGAATACATCGTCGATAAGGCAAAGTCTTTCATATCGAGCGACAGCCTTCACTTTGAAGACGTTTTGCAAAAGCTCGAAGCGACGAGAATGGATATGGAAAGAAAGAGGGACGAAGCCGAAAACGCGAGCATAAGAGCGAAAGCGGAGTATGAAGAAGCTGTAAAGGAAGCAAAGAAAAAAGCGGAACTTGCGGATAAGGAATACGAAAAGGCGAGAGCTGAAGCAGCAAGAATAGTCAGAAGCGCAAGAGCGACGAGTGAATACGTGCTTGCGGAGCTTGACGAGCTTCGTAAGGCAAAGGAAAGAGAAGAATTTGCGCAAAATCTTGATAAGGCAAGACGCGCGATAGGAAAGAGCCTTGATAAGCTTGACGACGAGGCAAATCCGGTAAGAAAAGCGGATATGTCGGACTACGAGCCCGTAGAGTCCGTTAAGGCGGGCGATGCGGTATTTATACCCGATATGAAGCAAAACGCTACGGTAAACAAAGCACCCGACAAGGACGGCAACGTAGAGTTGCAGATAGGCTTAATACGCACGAAGCTTCATATATCGAAGCTTGCAAAGCCCGACAAAGCCGCACTCAAAAAGAAGAAAAAAGTGCAGAGCGCGGGCTATATCCCGTCCACTAAGGAATTTGAGATGGAGCTTGATATGAGGGGACAGACGGGCGACGACGCTTGGTTTATGACCGACAGATATATGGACGACGCATTAAGGGCGGGCGTGCACACCGTAACGCTTCTTCACGGCAAGGGCACGGGCGCTTTGCGTAACCACTTGTGGCAATGCTTAAAGAGAGACAAGCGCGTAAAGAGCTTCAGGGCAGGTGCTTACGGAGAGGGAGATTACGGCGTAACCGTGGTCGAACTCAAATAAGAGATATTTGAAGGTGACGAAAAAGTGACGAGAGAAGAGCTTTATCAAAAAGCTTCAGAGCTTCCGCTTTCAAGCGGCGTATATATAATGAAAAACGCCGAGGGAGAAGTTATCTACGTAGGAAAGTCGAAGAAATTACGTAGTCGCGTATCGCAGTATTTTTCCAAGATACCTCACAGTATAAAAACCGAAAAAATGGTAAATTCGGTAAGCGACTTCGACTATATCCTAACGCAGAGCGAGAGCGAAGCACTTATCTTGGAAAATATCCAGATAAAAAAGTATCTTCCGAAATATAATATTCTTCTTAAAGACGACAAAAGCTATCCGTATATAAAGCTTACGGCTGAAAAATATCCTAGAATAACCGTCACGCGAAGACGTAACGGCACGGGTGAATATTTCGGGCCTTACAGTACCGTAGGCTCTGCAGGGCGCCTTGCAGACCTTGTCGGAAAGCTTTTTGCCTTGCCGACCTGCAAGAAGAGCTTCCCAAAAGATATAGGCAAACAGCGCCCTTGCCTCAATTTCCACATAGGTCGTTGCGTTGGAGTTTGTACGGGCAAGATAAATGAATCGGAGTATGCCGATATAGTTGATGACGTTCGTATGTTTTTGAAGGGGCATCAGGAAAAGGTCGTGCGCTCTCTTGAAAGCAAAATGGTGGCGGCGTCCGAAAATCTTGAATTTGAAAAGGCATCGGGATACCGCGATGCCATAAGGAGCATAAAAGCTCTCCGTGAGAGGCAGAGGGTACAGGGTAATACCGAGAAAAATGCCGATTATGTTGCTTTATACGAGGGAGAGCAGGGCTCTGCGATAACGCTTGCAACCGTAAGAGACGGTTGCTTTGGGGATAAGATATCCTATCGCTTTGCTTCCGATACAGTTGTCGACGGCGAGAGCTTTTGCAGTGTGCTTTATGACCTTTACGAAAAAAGAGCGGATATTCCTACACGGATATTTACGAATATAGACGTCAGCGACGAAGAAAAGCAGGCGCTTGAAGGCTATCTTTCCGAAAGAGCGGGAAGAAAGGTCGTATTTTCAAAAGCGAAGATAGGCGACAACAAAAAGCTTTGCGATATGGTACTTGCAAACGCCGCAGAGTACGTGCGTGCGTACAATGAAAAAAGTCGCAGAGAGGGCAAAACGCTTACGCTTCTTGCAAATCTTTTGTCGCTTGAGGTATACCCCGAGAGGATAGAAAGCTATGACGTATCGAATTGGGGAAGCGATTTTATAAGCACGGGTATGATAGTCGTCGATAAAGGCGCGTTCAACAAAAAAGCATACCGTAGCTTTAACGCAAAAGACTTCGACGGGCAAAACGACAGCGCGTGTATGGCAGAGGCGCTTAAAAGACGCCTAGAGCGTGCATTATCGGGCGACGAGAGCTTTTTACCGATGCCCGATCTGATACTTGCCGACGGCGGCGAAATCCAAGTCAGCGCGCTGAATAAGGTGCTCTCGGAGCTTTCGCTTGAAATACCCGTATTCGGTATGGTCAAAGACAGACACCACAAAACGAGAACGCTTACTGACGGAGAGCGTGAGATATCCATTGCAAAGGAAGCGGAGATATTTTCATTTATCTACAAGATACAGGAAGAGGTTCACCGCTACAGCTTATCCCGTATGGATAAGCGCAGAAGAGAGTCCGTACGTAAAAGCAGCCTTGAAAATCTTGACGGAATAGGCAAGGTAAAGGCAAACGCGCTCCGAGCTCATTTCGGAAGCCTTGAAAATTTGAAAAATGCAAGCGTTGAAGAGCTTACGGCGGTAAAGGGTATTTCACCGAAAATAGCAGAAAGTATATATAAACAACTTCACGAGGTAAAATAAAAATGAGAATTATTACGGGAATTGCAAGAGGAACAAGACTTGAGACACTAGAGGGTGAGGAGATAACGCGTCCTACGACCGAGAAGGTCAAGGAAGGCATTTTTTCCGCCATACAGTTTGATATTGAGGGAAGACGCGTGCTAGACCTTTTCGGCGGCTGCGGTCAGCTCGGACTCGAAGCATTAAGCCGAGGCGCAGAAAACTGTGTTTTCGTTGACTCAAACGATAAGGCGGTAGAGCTCATAAAGCGCAACTGCCAAAAAACGAAGCTCTATCCAAAAAGCCTCGTGATTTGCAGTGGATATAAGGAATACCTTAAAAGTGCTGCAGGAAGACGCGAGTTCGATCTCGTGTTCATAGACCCGCCCTATTCAAGCGACTTTGCGCTTGACGCGCTTAAAAAACTTATAGAGGGCAATCTTCTTTCCGAAGGTGCTTTCGTCATAGTCGAAAGCGACAAGGACGAGCCGATAGAGTGCTATGGCTACGAGACTGTCAAGGTCTACCGCTACGGCAAGACTTTCGTTACGAAGCTTCAAAAGAAGGAGAGCTTGTAATGGCAATGGAAAGCATAGCCTTTGTTCCGGGCTCCTTCGACCCCATCACCTTGGGGCATATAGATATAATTGAGAGGTCGGCAAAGCTATTTTTAAAAGTTTACGTCGTTATCGCGCAAAACGCCGAGAAGACGTATATGTTCACTCCTTCGCAGAGAATCGACATTGTAAAAGCTGCTGTAAGCCATATAGCAAACGCCGAAGTCATCTTCTGCGACGGCATAGTTGCCGAGCTTGCAATAAAGATGGGCGCTACGGCACTCGTTAAGGGCGTAAGAGATGCAAAGGACCTTGAATACGAAGCAAATATCGCACGCGTAAACCAAGGAATTGCGCCCGAATTGGAAACGGTCTTTTTACCTGCAAACGAGAGTATAAAAGGCATAAGCTCCACTGCGGTAAGAAAGCTCATATCCTACGGTATGCCCATAGATAAATACGTAGGAAGCAAGGCATCAGAGGTAATAAAGTCTATATCAAAGTAATCTCCAGTGGCATAAACTATAGGGGAGGACTAAAGCTATGAGCGATAACATTATTGTAATAATGCTTTCCTTGGGGCTGTTTTTCTCCGTTGTTTACACGGTAAGAGATATACTTATGGCTATTCTGCACAAGGGTTTTAAGCCGAGACTTAAAGGCGCCGTTATCATAATAAAGGCAAGCGGAGAGTGCGAAGATACAGAAGCTCTTGTCAGATACGCTTTAAGTCTTGATGCAGATGAAATATTTATCGAAAAAAACAGTCTTACCGATGACGGAGAAAAGCTCGTAGGACTGATACTTGGGGATTTCCCCTCTGTAAAGATATTAGACAAGGTTTAAGGGAGTACAAAGTGAAGAAGTTTGAAAACATAGCCCTCTTCTCCGATATTGACGGAACGCTTACGAATGGCGAGGGCGCGATATCAAAGGAAAATCTTGACGCCATCGAGTATTTCACCTCTAACGGAGGCAGATTCATAATAAGTTCGGGACGCCATTATGACTATTCCGAAAAAACGCTTGGATATAAACCAAAGTTTCCCATAATTGCCTTAAACGGCTCGCATATTTACGACGTCGAAAGCGGGAAAGACCTTTGGACGAAGAGTTTGGACGACGGTGCAAAAAACGTCGCGCTTGAGCTTTTCGAAATAGCGGAGGGCGAAAGATTCGTAACCGCAGTCAATTACCGCGATGAGACCGTTATTTGCAGAAATAAAGATGAGCTTAAAAAGGCTTTATTTGGAGAAAAGGAAGCTTTTAAGGCAGTTTTTGTAGGCGAAAATGAGCTTACGTCAAAGCTTTATGATTATGCCAATGAAAATTTCGAAGGTCTTGCGAGGGTAGTAAAAAGCGCCGAAATTTTAACCGAGGTATTACCCATTGGCTCCGGCAAGCACCTGTGCGTTAAAAAGGTCTGCGAATATTTCGCAGACGATCCCACCGTAGTTGCCGTCGGCGACTATACCAACGATATCGAGATGATAAGAGATGCAGATATCGGCTATGCCGTGGAAAATGCACTTCCCGAAGTAAAGGCGGTTGCGGACAGATTTGCACCTAAAAACACGCATCACGCAATAGCATATATAATAAAGGAGCTTGAAAACTTATGATTAAAAAAGGAATGACAAGACGTGAACGAGAGGTCACGGATATAAACGAGATAGTAAAAATTCTCGATAAAGCGAAGATAGCGCATATAGGGCTCGTAGACGACGGTATGCCTTACGTTGTGCCTATGAACTACGGCTACACGCTTATAGACGGAAAACTCACTTTGTATCTTCACGGCGCGACCGAAGGCAGAAAGATTGATATAATAAGAAAAAAGCCCGACGTATTTGCAGAAATAGACTGTGACATCGAGGCGTTCGAAGGTGACATTGCCTGCAGATACGGAATCACCTATTCAAGCATTATGGCAGAGGGCACGGCGCATATTCTTGACGATATTGACGAAAAGCGCGAGGGACTTAAAGCACTTATGAAAACGCAAACGGGTAAGGATTTTGAGTTCACCGACAAAATGGTAAACGTCGTAAGCGTCATAAGGATAGACGTCAAGGAGTTCACCGCAAAGCACCGCCCTGCGCCCACTAAATAACATACGCTTCTTTTTTCCGCTTTTCTTGCATAAGCTTAAATAAAAAAACGAGGTATGCTTATGCTTGATCTTATTGCCGTTATATGCTCATTTTTCCTCGTCACCTTGAAAATAGGCGGAAATATGAGCTTTCTCCCACCCCTGTCACCGAAAGAGGAGAGGGAATGCTTTGAAAAAATGAAGAAGGGAGATAAGAAGGCGCGGGCGACGCTTATCGAAAGAAATTTAAGGCTCGTAGCGCATATTGTGAAAAAATACAGTGGAAGCTATGACCAAGACGACCTTCTTTCGATAGGTACGATAGGACTCATAAAGGCAGTCGACAGCTACAGCCTTGAAAGCGGGACGCGTTTTGCCACATACGGAGCGAAGTGCTTGCAAAACGAGATATTTATGTATTTCCGCTCTTTAAAGAAAACGGGCGCGGAGGTGAGTATAAACGAGCCGATAGACACGGACAAAAACGGCAATGCGCTTACGTATATGGACGTTGTGAGCTGTGATGACGATATATGTGAACAGATTGACCGTAAGATAAAAAGCGCTAAGGCACTTCGTGCCGTCGGCGAAAGCCTCACAGAGAGAGAGAGGGAGATAATATGCTACCGATACGGACTTTTTGGATATCCCGTAAAAACGCAAAGGGAGATAGCGGCACTTCTCGGAATTTCACGCTCATACGTGTCAAGAATAGAGAAGATAGCATTAAAGAAGCTTGAAAAGGTATTGATTTAGGATAAAAAGTATTAAAATATAGGAGTAATTATGAAGAAGACAGTTGATTACAAAACCAAAGGCACCTGCTCAAGAGGTATCCACGTTGAAGTTGAAGACGGCATCGTAACGGACGTTAAATTCGACGGCGGTTGCAGTGGAAACACCAAGGGCGTAGCAAGCCTAGTAGTAGGTATGAGCGCGGAAGAAGCGATAAAAAGACTTTCGGGTATAAAGTGTGGCTTAAAGCCCACCTCTTGCCCTGACCAGCTTTCCATCGCCATAAAAGAAGCAATAAGCAAATAAAAAAACACGCAAGCTCAATAGAGTTTGCGTGTTTTTTGCTTTATAACGGCTTCTTGCTTATCGCACCGTGAGCGCGCGGATACGTGAGCGGAGTAGGCTTTATCTTTTCGATAACGATTATCGTTCTTTCGGAATCCGAAAATGGAAGTCTAATTTCTTTTATTTCTTTTATATTACCGCCCAAGACGGATATTGCCATCTTGGCGTTTTTAATTTCTTCTTTTGCATTTGCCTTCATCGCAACGAACGCACCGCCCACTTTTACAAGAGGCAAGCAATACTCGCACAAAACGTTAAGTGATGCTACGGCTCTTGCGGTACATACGTCGAAACTTTCGCGGAAAGCCTCTTTTTTGCCGAGTTCTTCTGCTCTTGCGGCAATAGCGCTTACGTTTGGAAGTTCGAGAGCCCTTGCCGTCTCGTTTACGTATCGTATACGTTTTTCTGTCGAATCGACGGCAATTATACGAACGTCGCTTCGCAAACAGGCTATGGGAAGTGTGGGAAAGCCCGCACCGCAGCCTATATCGGCAAGCCTTACTCCGCTATTCAAGAATTCCGAAAGCGTTAAGCTGTCAAGCATGTGCTTTTCTGCAACCTCTTTTTCTTTGACTATTCTCGTTAGATTTTGCTTTTCGTTTTCCGAGAGCATAAGCTCGTATAGCTTTGCAAGGCGCTCAAAGCAAGCGTCGTCTATACTTATGCCCATTTTTTCCGCTCCCGAAAAAAGCGAAGTTTTAAACAGAGCCTTGTCCATTTTTGTTCCTCATTTCCACGTACACGAGAAGCACGGTTATATCCGCAGGGCTTACACCCGATATCCTCGTCGCCTGACCGATGTTTATCGGCCTTATTGCTTTAAGCTTTTGAGTTGCTTCAAGACGAAGCCCCACGACCTTATCGTAGTCGAAATCTTCGGGAATCTTCTTGCTTTCAAGTTTTTTTACTCGCTCTATCTCCGCAAGCTCTTTTGCTATATATCCCGCATACTTTATCTCCGTTTGCACTCTTGTTTTTACTTCATCGGGAAGCTTTGGGCGCTCGGGATCGAGGGGCAGAGTATCGTCGTAGGATATCTCCGGTCTTTTCAAAAGATCATTTAAGTGTATGCCCGTGTCAAGTTCGGTGCTGTTTTTTGCTCTCATTATCTCATTTGCAAGCTCGGACGGGGGCACTACTATCTTCGATACGCGCTTTATTTCTTTCTGTATGGCTTCACAGCGTGCTAAAACATGCTCATAACGCTTTTTTTCGACAAGCCCTATATCGTAGCCTATCTTGCAAAGCCTTTCCTCTGCGTTGTCCTGACGAAGTAAAAGGCGGTATTCACAGCGAGAGGTCATGATGCGGTAGGGCTCATTCGTTCCTTTCGTCACAAGATCGTCGATGAGCGTTCCTATATACGATGAGCTTCGAGATAAAACGAGGCTCTCGCGCCCCATTATCGAAAGCGAAGCGTTTATGCCCGCGATAAGACCTTGACACGCCGCCTCCTCGTAACCGGAGGTGCCGTTGAACTGACCGGCACCGTACAGGCCGGAAATGGCCTTGGTTTCCAGCGTGGGCATCAGTGCAGTGGGATCGATGCACTCATACTCGATGGCATAGGCCGGGCGCATCATTTCCGCATTTTCCAGGCCGGGAATGGTGCGCATCATGGCGATCTGCACATCCTCGGGGAGGCTGCTGGAAAAGCCCTGGATGTACATTTCCTCGGTATCCAGACCGCAGGGCT
>CALCTE010000193.1 GCA_937893885.1 uncultured Clostridia bacterium
CAATCATATCTATAGTACCGTCCTTGATACCCTCGATAAGAGCGAGTCTGTCTTCTTTCCCTCTGAGAGGCGGATTCATCTTGAATCTGCCGTGCTCCTGCAGGTCACTGTCGTCGAGTATCAGATAGTGAGGACCTGTTTCGCAGGTTACATCAAGACCTTTTGCCTTAGCCTGACGGATTATTTCAACGCTTTCTTTAGTTGAGATATGGCATACGTGATAGCTGCAGCCTGTTTCTTCAACCAGCTTCAGATCTCTTTCTATCTGCTTCCATTCGCTCTCGGAGCATATACCTTTGTGCGAGTGCGCTTTTGCATATTCGCCGTCGTGTATATATCCGCCAAGTAAAAGAGAGTTATCCTCGCAATGCGCGGCTATTATTTTTCCTAGGTCTTTCGCTTTAAACATTGCCGCTTTCATCATTTCTCTTGACTGAACGCCCCGTCCGTCGTCGGAAAAAGCGAGAACGTATGGTGCAAGTGCGTCCATATCCGCAAGTTCCTTGCCTTGTTGCCCCACGGTTATCGAGCCGTAGGGAATGACGTTTATCACCGCATCTTTTTCTATGATGTCAAGCTGTTTTTTCAAATTCTCATAAGAATCGGGGACGGGGGAAAGATTCGGCATACTCATAACGTGGCTGTATCCGCCTGCCGCCGCCGCTCTTGTGCCAGTCGCTATCGTTTCTTTATAAGAAAAACCCGGCTCTCGCAAATGTACGTGTACATCTGCAAAACCGGGAAAAACAGAATACTTATCAAATGAGGCACTTATACCGCCGAAAATATGGGAAAACGAATTTAAAACTTCGCTCTGGAATTGTTTTAAGCTGCGGTACTCCATTCTTATCCTCCAAAAAAAGCCTACCGAAAACGGCAGGCTGATACACAAATCCGAAGGGGCATAGCCTGCCTCTGCGAAACGTATTATCATCTTGTCGATATCACGGTATCGAATTAAAGATTTATTTCTTATAGATAATACTACATTTAAATCTTCTTGTCAATACGCAAAGCCCAAATTTATTAAGTATTTTTCAAAAATTTACCGCAAATATTTGAGTCTTACTGCTTATCGTGCCTTTTTCGTAAATCACTTTGTATCCTTTTTCTCTCGGTATGACCGTAGCAAGCACAAAATTTCTTTCTATAGCTCTTTCCGTGTCCTCAAAAAAGCTTGAGTCAAAGTTTTTTCTTCTGCTTGCGATACTTTTTATTTCGCAAAGTATTTTCCTTTTTTCCGCTTTAGGTATCTTCCACGGAAAAAGACCGTTATAGACGTGACAGAATTTTATTGTTTTATTGTTATGAGTTACGTAAAATTCGAAAATGCGCAAATTTCCTACGGTGCTTTCGGCGTAGTCAACGTATGAATCACCTTCGATTTTTTCGAGCGCTTTGCAGAGCCCGCCTGTGTACACGGCATTTATTTTTTTTGCAAGCGCGCCTCTTTTCAGTATTTGAGGGATATATCCTTTTACGTTTTTTACGAACTTATCGGTGGGAGTTTTTTTGAATGAAATTTCCATAAAATCACGACTTTCTACTTGACTTTGTATCTAATAATGGTAAAATATACCTACAATCTTAATTAGGGCAGGTGGCACGATGAAGTATGTAATTTGGGGACTTAAAGGAATGTTCATAGGCGGAACCATGCTTATTCCCGGTGTAAGCGGCGGCACTATGGCGATAATTCTCGGCGTATACCAAAGGCTTCTTCACGCAGTTGCTAATATAAAGAAGGATTTCAAAAACAGCTTACTTACTCTGCTTCCCTTCGCTTTAGGAGGCGCTCTCGGAGCTGTCATTCTTGCATATCCCATTGAAAAGCTTCTATTGATGTTTCCTTTGCCCGTAATGTATTTCTTCATAGGCTCTGTCGCGGGCGGAATACCGCTTCTTCTTCGCAAGGCTTTTGTGGACGAAAATAAGCGCTCGTTCAAGCTTAAAGATGTAATTGCCATTCTTTTGGGTGTTGCGGTGACACTTGTTTTCAGCATAATTCCCGAGAACATTCTCGACGTTTCAGGCACTTCGGGCATAGTCGCGTTTTTGATATTTTTCGCAATCGGAATCATTTGCTCGCTTACGCTTATGCTTCCGGGGATAAGCACCTCGTATATGCTTCTCATCTTGGGTGCTATAGGCACGGTGTATAGGGCGTTTGAGACACTTGACGTATCCGTTTTACTGCCTATGGTGCTCGGCGCACTTCTCGGTATGCTTTTGTTTTCGCGCCTTATTGAGGCGCAACTTCGTCTTCATCCGCGCACATCGTTTTTGACGATCTTCGGATTTATAATCGGCTCGGTCGTTCAGCTTGTGATAAAGCCTGTCGTAGCATTAGATCCGTTCTCAATTCGCTTTGTACCGCAAACTCTTTCTGCACTTCCCGCAGGAATCGAGTGGGTAATATGTCCGCTTCTTTTTGCACTTGCCTTTACTCTTATGTTTATGATATCAAAATCCGAAAAATAACTTGACAAACCGAAAGCGGCGGTTTATAATACCGTTTGTGAAAAATACGATTTCCCGTGCCGAGAGTGCGGGGCTCGGGTGATATGCTCGGGTGATGAGGGAAGAACGGTGCAAGTCCGTCGCAACAGCCATTGCCGTAAAGTCGGAATGCTCATCATCTCGTTATAACGGCAAGGCCTTTGGGTAGGGAAAGGAAGAGCGTTTTTTGCAGATTGTGTCTGCTTCTTCGGCATTTCGTACTTTAAAGGCAAGGGTATATCCCTTGCTTTTTCTTATCTTCGGCTTTGTCATTCACGGAAAATATAAAACCGAAAGGAAAAGAAAAATGAAAAAACTGTTATGTACTTTACTTGCAATTCTTATGCTTGCGGGGGTATTTGCCGCTTGCACGAAGAAGGATTTAGGACCGCTTTGGGAAAGCGCTGCCTATACGGAAAACACCGAACTCGGAGAGGGTAAGACAACTATTACTCTTGATGTAGTCGCGGGAGATAAGACCGTAACCTTTACGCTTAAGACGGACAAGACCGTTCTCGGCGACGTATTAAAAGACAATAATCTCGTAGAGGGAGACGAGGGAGAGTTCGGACTTTATATCACGTCCGTCAACGGAATTGAAGCCTCCTGGGAAAAAGACCAGGCTTATTGGAGCGTTTCCAAAAACGGCGAAATGCTTATGACCGGAGTCGACAGCACGAATATCGCAGACGGCGAAAAGTATGAGCTCACCTACACGAAGTAAAAGGTATTACCTGTTTTATTTGGTCATATTCGCCGTATTCGGAGCGATGATGTATATATCAAGACTTGTTCTTGCGGTACTGCCGAACATTCATTTAGTCGCGATGTTCATTATGACTTTTACGGCGGTTTACAGAGTGTATGCATTGATACCTATTTACATCTACGTTTTTTTGGAAGGATTTATGAGCGGATTCAGCCCTTGGTGGATACCGTACATATATATATGGACTGTATTATGGGCTATTTGCATGTTGTTGCCGAAGAATATGCAAGAGAAAACCTCATATATCGTCTATCCCGTATTGGGTGCTTTGCACGGAATTTTTTTCGGTGTATTGTACGCACCCGTGCAGGCAATCATGTTTAATCTCGGTCTTTCGGGAATGATAACTTGGATAGCTTCGGGTTTTTGGTATGACGTTTTGCACGGTATCGGAAACTTTGCTACGGGGTTTCTCGTGTACCCATTTGTTATGCTTTTGAAAAAGTTAGATTCAATATATGCTAAAAAAAGGTGAATTTTCTCACCTTTTTTTAATTTTGTCCATTGTGTTTTTGTTATATAGTGCTATTATGGAATTCGTATGAAGTGAGGTGCTTATATGATTTTTGCCAAAAAACAGTTGCAAATAACGGAAGGAAAAATACTTCCAAATACCATAAGATACACCATTCCGATAATCTTCACGAATCTCTTGCAGGTATTCTACGTTTCCGCAGGTATGTTCGTGCTCGGAAATTTTTCCGGTAACGAAAACGCTCTCGGAAGCGTCGGAAACGCCAACACTATAGTAAACCTTATCCTTTCCATCTTCATCGGTTTCGGCGCGGCGGTAAACATCGTTGTATCCGAGGCGATAGGTGCGGGCGATAAGGCTCGTGCAAAACGTGCCGTACATACGTCGGTGCTCCTGGCGCTCATTCTCGGTGCTGTTGTCGGTGTCGTCGGATACATATTTGCGCCTACCTTCCTTACATGGATGGGCACGGACGTAGCATTTTTTGAAGGTTCCGTGCAATATATGCAGATATATTTTGCAGGTACGATAGCAAACCTTTTGTACTTTTTCTGCGCGGGTATACTTCGCGCTAAAGGCGATGCCGTTCATCCTCTCGTATTTTCGACTATCGGCGGCCTTTGCAACGTACTCTTGAATCTGCTTTTTGTTATCGTGTTCGGTATGGACGTTGACGGTGTCGCTTACGCGACCGTTGCAGCTCAGGTTATCCAAGCCGTTCTTATCGTAGTTTATATGTTCGGAAGAGACACAGACGATCCTTGCGGACTTAATATGAAGGAATTCGGATTTGACTTACGCGTATTCAAAGACTTGTTCTTTATCGGAATGCCGCTTGTTATAAGAAGTGCCGCATTCGGATTCTCGAACATCATAATTCAAGTCGGCATAAATTCTCTCCTACCCATCTACGTTACCGCAAATACAGCCGCATACAACATCGAAAGCTATATCTATAACGTCTTAAACGCCTTCCACCATACCGCTCTTACGTTTACGGCGCAAAACTACGGCGCACGCAAGCTACCGAGAATGAAGAAGACGATGTATACCCTAATGGCAACCGTAACTGTTATAGGGCTTATACTCGGCGGACTTGCTGTCATCTTTGCCGAACCGCTTGTTGCAATATTTACAAAGGTGCCCGAGGCAGTGCCGCTCGGAAGAATCAAGCTTTTGTACGTTGCAATACCGTATCTCGTATGCGGTATTACGGAGGTGCTTACGGCTATGCTTGCATCTTTGGGATATTCGGGACTTTCCACGATAATATGTCTTGCGGGCGTATGCGGAATAAGAATAGCGTGGGTATATACCGTTTTCCAAAAGTTCCACACATTTGAAATGCTGTTCTTCTCGTATCCGCTTTCTTGGTCGGTAACGGCTATAGTGCTTTACATAGCGACCTTGGTCGGCTATAAGAAGAAGGCGGCGATTTTGAGTGAAAAAGGACTTCTCGACCCCACTTGACGAGCCTAAACGAGATAATATCGAAAAAAGGTGAATGTTTTTTCACCTTTTTTTGTTTTCCTATTGCTTTTTCATTTTGTTGTGCTATATTGTTCTTGTACGGAAAAGAGGTGCTTGTATGCTTTCTTCAAAAAAGAATCTGCAGATAACCGAGGGGAAAATACTCCCGAATGCGCTTAGGTATACGATTCCGATAATCCTTACGAATCTGTTGCAGGTGTTTTATAATTCCGCAGATATGTTCGTTTTGGGAAATTATTGCGAAAACGAGTATGCTCTCGGAAGTGTCGGATGCACTTCTTCGCTTATAAGCCTTATACTTTCGCTGTTTTTGGGATTCAGTGCCGCAGTAAGCGTGACCGTATCCAAAGCGATAGGCGCAAAGAATAAGAAGCTTGCACAACGAACCGTTCATACGGCGGTGCTTCTTGCTCTTATACTCGGCGTTGCAGTCACATTTATCGGAATTACGTTCACTCCCACTTTCCTTTCTTGGATGGGCACACAAGCTGATTACTTTGACGGCGCCGTAAAATATATGCAGATATATTTTTCCGGTTCTGTAGCAAACCTTATGTACTTTTTCTGTTCGGGAATACTTCGTGCCAAAGGTGATACCGTGCGCCCGCTTATCTTTTCGTCCATCGGCGGTGCTTGCAACGTAGTGCTGAACTTGGTATTTGTACTTGTGTTTGGCATGGACGTGGACGGTGTTGCCATAGCGACGGTTGCTGCACAAGTTATACAAGCTACCCTTACCCTTATACATATGTTCCGCGCAAAGTTCGATGACCCGTGCAAACTCAAGATTAAAAGACTGCGCTTTGATATGCACATATTCAGCGAGCTTGTCAGAGTCGGTATTCCGCTCGGACTTCGAAGCAGCGCATTCGGTATCTCCAATGTCATTATCCAGACGGGCGTAAATTCCCTGCCGCCTATTTGTGTTACGGCAAACACTGCGGCAAGCAACGTTGAAACGTACATATTTAATATACTTAATGCCTTCTATCATACGACTCTTACCTTTACGTCGCAGAACTACGGAGCGCGTAATTTTAAGCGAATGAAGAAGACGATGTATACCTTGATGGCTACGGTGACCGTTATCGGAATAGCGCTCGGTGTCGTCGCCGTTGTATTTGCAGAGCCGCTCATTGCAATATTCAAAAATGACCCCGAGGTAATAGAGATAGGCAAAATAAAGCTCGTATATATCGCAATATCGTATTTCCTTTGCGGTATTATGGAGACACTTACTGCGATGCTTACCTCTATGGGATATGCGGGGCTTTCGACCGTCGTATCTCTTGCGGGAGTGTGCGGATTAAGAATAGTGTGGGTATACACCGTATTCCAAAGTATACATACGCTCCAAACGCTTTATCTGTCATACCCGATTTCTTGGTCGGTTACGGCGCTTATTCTGTATATTGCCATGCTGTATTTCTATAAAAAGAAACTGTCGCATTTTGAAGAAAAACAGATTCTTGAAGCAAAATAACGAAGGCGCCCGAAAAAGCGAAAGCTTTTTGGGGCGCCGTTTTCATATAAAAATTCACCCAAGTGTCCTTTCGGACGCTTGGGTGAAACTTTTTTATGCTTTGGAATTAGTCCTCGTCGATGGTCTTGAAAGACTTGCCCCACATATTCATTCTTGCTTCATAAGCTTCGTTGAAGCGGTAGTCCTTCCAGAAGGTAAGGATCTCAAGGGGCTCATCGCTGTCAGCGTTCTTAAGAGCGTGGAAGCAGCCCTTGGGAATAAAGATAACCTGGTTGTCGTAAACGTCAACTGTCTTGTCGCCGAGAACGCACTTACCGTTACCTTTGAGAATGTAGTAGATTTCGTCCTCCTCGTGAGCTGCGCCACCGAGATCAACGTGGGGAGGAACTGTACCGTGGTTCATCTGGATAACACCGTCGCGGCCTGTGATAACGTGGTCGAGGATCATTCTGGACTGATAGCCGTCACCAAAGATGAGGGGTTTTACCTTGTCTACGTCAACTACCAATGCGTCAAGTTGCTTTTCTGCCATTTTTATGTTCTCCTTTATATAAATTATTTAACCTCTAATAATATATACTTATTTTCTGTGAAATGTGTTAACAAATTGTTAACTTTAAGGGATATTTTAATATCGCAGGGTGAATTTGTCATTATGGCTTGAGAAATAAATGTTTTTACGTGCCGATACCGCAAGCGCGATGCCGATTCCAATGTAGATACTGAGCACCGAGGAGCCGCCGTAGCTGAAGAACGGAAGTGGGATACCTATAACGGGGAGTATACCCAGACACATTCCGATGTTTTCGGCTACTTGGAATATGAGCATCGACGCGATGCCCACGCATATATATCCGCCTGCGTCGCTATGAGACTGACGAGCTATTTTTAGAATCTTGAAAATGAGAAGCGCCAATACCGCAAGACCTATAAGGCAGCCGATAAGACCGAAGTTTTCGCCTAGCACGGAAAAAGCAAAGTCCGTTTCCTGCTTTGGCACTTTTCCTGCGGACGTAAGATAGCCTTCGCCGTAGCCCGAGCCTGTTATCTTACCCAGCGATATGGCTTTTCGGCTTTGTATTTGCTGATAGCCCCAATCGAGAGGGTCAAGATCGGGATTGAAGCCGACGAGAATTCTCCTTCGTCTGTATTCAGGCAAAAATCTCCAAATAATCGGAGAGGCAACTACGGCGGAGCCGAGAGCAATACCGAAATACCAAGGGCTTAGGCCGGCGTAGAAGCACATTGCAACGAACATAACAAGGAATACGAGCGCAGAGCCGAGGTCACCTTGCAAAATTACGAGTCCGACGATGACGCCCATATGAAGAATAAGGAGCGCAACGTTTTTCAAGCTGTTTATGTTTTGCTTTGCCGAGTCAAGATGACTTGCAAATGTAACGGCAAATATTAGCTTTGCAAATTCCGCCGTCTGAAAGTTAAACGGTATTCCCGGAATGGAAAGCCAAGATTTACTTCCGACCTCGTCTCCGTGACCAAACAAAAGCGTGAGTACAAGCAATCCGACTATCCCGATATAGAATATCTTGGAAAAACGAAGTACGAGATCATAGTCCATTGCAGATACAACGAACATAAGCACGATGCCTATTAAAGTGGCGATAAACTGCGTGAGCACGTACCTTGACGTATTCATATATGCCGTTGCGCTTTTGCAAACGACAAGTCCGAAAACGGAGCACAAAAGTGCAAATATTATCAAAGGGTAGTCAAGAGTTTTAAAATACTTTTTAACACCGGACGATATTGCCATAGAATGCTCCTTTCCCGAAAGTGTTTATGTAAATCGGACTGTATTACAATTCTATCATTTATTCGAATGAAAAGCAATGCTTTTTTATAACGCTTCAAAAAAATATATACCAAAAAAGAAACTGAAAAAATTTGCAAAAAATCAAAAAAATTAATAAAAAACTATTGCAAAATCGAATTTTTTTGTGTATACTATGGTCATAAGGTGCAAAAATGCCTAAAATGGCTCAAAGTGGATTAAAAACTGAAAGGGAGGTGCGAATATGCTTAACGGAAGATACAGCTTTAATATCAACGAAAAGGGCAGATTGTTCGTGCCTTCAAAGATGAGAGATAATTTGGGAACGAAGTTTATTCTTTCGAAGTCTCCCACAGACCGTTGTCTTGTTATCTACCCGATGGAAAAATGGGAAAAGATACTTGAAAAGCTTGAGCAGAATTCCACAGCGACGAAGGGCGTAAGAAGAAGACTGTTCGGTAACGCAGAGGAAATGGAAACGGATAAGCAGGGCAGAATAATCGTTCCGCAGGCTTTAAGAGAGTTTGCTGACCTTGACGGAGAGGTTACGATTATCGGAACGGGCGACAGCGTGGAAATATGGAATGCCCAAACTTATGCGGAATATGAAGCCGAGGAAGACGGCGAGGCAATGGAAAAATTGCTTATAGAGTACGGACTTTGATATGAGCGAATTTGTACATATTTCGGTTCTCGCAAACGAAACGATAGATGGACTTCGCGTAAAGCCCGACGGCGTATACGTCGACTGCACGCTTGGCGGCGGAGGACATGCAAGCCTTGTTCTTGAAAAGCTTAAGACGGGAAGACTTATCGCTATTGACCAAGATGAATACGCGATAGGCAGAGCAAAACAACGACTTTCGGCTTACGAAGGCAAAGTGACGTACGTAAACGACAACTTCAGAAATTTAAAGGCGATACTTGAAACCTATGCACCGGACGGCGTAGACGGCGTTATGATGGACCTCGGTGTTTCATCGTTTCAGCTCGATATGGCGGAAAGAGGCTTTTCCTATAATAATGACGCACCGCTCGATATGAGAATGTCCGGCAAAGGCAAAAGCGCTTACGACGTTGTAAACACCTACACGGAATATGAGCTTCGAAGAATACTCCGTGACTACGGCGACGAGAAATTTGCCCAGAAAATAGCGTTCAATATTGTAAAGGAAAGAGAAGAAAAACCGATAGAAACGACGCTTGAACTTGCGGAAATAATTAAAAATTCGATTCCGATGAAAGCAAGGGAAAAGGGGCATCACCCCGCAAAGAAAAGCTTTCAGGCGATAAGGATAGAGGTAAACGACGAGCTAGCAATAATAAATTCGTCGATAACCGACGCAGTGAACGGGCTCAAAACGGGCGGAAGACTTGCCGTTATAAGCTTTCACTCACTTGAAGACAAAGCGGTCAAACACGCGATGGCGGAAAACGCAAAAGGCTGTGAATGCCCGCCTTCATTCCCTGTATGTGTTTGCGGCAAGAAGCCCAAGATAAAAATTTTAACGAAGAATGCGATAACGTCTACGGACGAAGAGCTTGAAAACAACCCGAGAGCAAGAAGTGCAAAATTAAGGGTGGCCGAAAAAATATAAGAATTATAAAACGGAGGAAAGGCATGGCTAAAGTCAATACAAATCGTATATACGGAAAACAGAATACGAATGCGGTTTCAAAGAAGCCCGAAGTAAGTTCCTCCGTCACTGTAGCAAAGCCGCAGACGCAAATAACAACTACATCGGCTACGAAAAGATCGGGTGCGAAGATACTGACCAAGAGCGTACCCGTACAGAACAAAAGCTTTCCTTTCGTACTTGTGCTGTTTGCGCTTATATGTACATCCATGATAATGCTTATGGTGTTCAACTACGCCAAGAGATACGAAGCAAGCGTGCTTTTGTCAAACCAAGAAAGACAGCTTGAAAGTCTGCAAACCGAGCTTGCAATGCTTGAAGCACAAAACGAAACTGCTGTATCGAGCCTTGAACTTCAAAGCTATAGTACAAAAGAGCTCGGATACGTGCCGGGCGATCAGCTTCCTTACAGAGTCGTAAGCATCGAAAGAGAAGATCGTATAATATCTGCCGAACAGACCGAAGAAAAGGGCGGATTTGAGATATTACTGTCAACTATCAGGGCATTATTTGAATAATTTTTTGCGACCTGCCATAAGATTACTTGGAGTTATGATTACGGTGGACGTACCACGGTCGTATAACTGAAAGAGAGCTGCTTTTTGGCAAGGCTCTCTTTTGCGGTTTAAAACGAAGTCGAATTTTGGGGTAAAGCGGGGTAGCGATGGAAAACGAGCTTAACGTAAAAGTATTAAAAAATCGCATAAACAGCAAATGGCGCATAGTAACCGTATTTGCGTTTTTCGGCTTGCTCGCGCTTGTCGTATCGGTCAATCTGTTTTTACTGCAGATACTCGATTACAGAGGCTACAAGGAGAGAGCGCTCAATCAATATATGGTTGAGACGTCGGTTGCCGCCGAGCGCGGAACGGTGTACGATACGAATATGAATCCGATAGCTGTTTCCGTGACGGTTGAAAGAGTTTTTATATCTCCTGTCGATATCAAGGACCAACAAGAAGCGGTCGATATATGCAAAAAACTTTCCGAGCTTCTTGAAGTTGATTACGATACTTTGTACGCAAAATCGCAAAAACCGAACAGACGTGACGAGACGGTCAAAAATTTCGTTGAAAAAGAAGATGCCGATAAGGTAAGAGAATTTATAAAAGAGTATTCCGCAGAGCGCGGATATACGATAAACAGTATTCATTTTGCCGAGACCACGAAGCGTTACTATCCTTACGGAAGCCTTGCGGCGCAAACGATAGGCTTTGTCGGAACGGACGGCGACGGACTTTTGGGGCTTGAAATGCAGTATAACGAAAGCCTCAAGGGAGAGTCGGGAAAGATAGTGACCTCCAAAAACGGCGTCGGAGATAAAATGCCCGTTGAATACGAAAGCTACATAGATGCAACAAACGGAGCCAATGTAGTGTCTACTTTGGATATGACGATACAAGGCATACTTGAGAAGTATCTTCGCGAAAGCTACGAGGATAACGCTGCCGGGAACAGAGTTTGCGGTGCTGTAATGAACGTCAAAACAGGCGCGGTTTACGCTATTGCCACGATACCGAGCTTCGACCTAAACTCACCCTACGAGCTCGATGTGGATAGCCTTAAGATACTTGACGAGTTTATAAAGGAAAGTAATGCTACGGAAGAAGAGGCAAGCAAAAAGCGCGTAGAACTTCTTTATAAAATGTGGACGAATAAGGTTATAACCGAGCTTTACGAACCCGGATCGACCTTTAAAGTTATGACTGCTTCGATGGCGCTTGAAGATGACGTTGTCACGAGAAATACGCCGTTCCATTGTAACGGAAGCCTTACCGTTGCGGGCCAGAAGATACATTGCCATAAGGTAATAGGACACGGAAGCGTGACTTTTGAAAAAGGACTTCAGCAGTCCTGCAACCCCGTATTTATGCAAACGGCGGCAAAGGTCGGCGCAAAGCGCTTTTACTATTATTTTGAGGGCTACGGATATACGAACAAAACGGGTATAGACCTTCCCGGTGAAGCGGGGACCATTATGCATAAAAAAGAAAATATAGGGCTGGTGGAACTGGCTACCATATCATTCGGGCAGTCATTTCAGATTACACCGATACAGCTGGCAACAACAGTATCGTCGCTGATTAACGGCGGAATAAGGGTGACACCGCATCTGGCAGGGAAGACTGTTGATGAGGAAGGAAATACAAAAAGAGTTTTCACATACGATGATGACACCAGGATTTTATCAGAGGATACCAGTGAGACCCTGCGGGGAATTTTGGAAGAGG
>CALCTE010000194.1 GCA_937893885.1 uncultured Clostridia bacterium
CGTAAAGCACGTTGATAAGAGGTTTTGAGCTTACCGTCATAACAAGCGCTGTTACGACGCACAAAAGTCCCGTAAAAAGTCCGGTATCCTTAATGTACGAGCCACCCGAAGAATAAACGGATATGGCGCTTATCGCCGTGGCGTATATGCCGAATAATAAAAGTCCTATACCGTAGCTTCGAAGCGGAAGCTTCAAAAGAGACACTCCCAAACCTTTGAAAAATCCTAAAAGCTTACTTTCGGAAAACTGCTTTGATACAAGCTTTTTACCCGTAGACGAAAGTGTATCGGCACTTTTAAGGACGGAACTCATCTTACCGTAAATAAAGGAATCTGAAAGAAGTGAGCTTTTTTTGTCCTTTGTAAGCATAGAAAGCACGGAGGACTTTCCGAAAGCAGACGTAAACACGGAAAAAAGCCGGCTTAAAGCGTGGAGTATCGCACTCGACTCAAGAACCGAAGAGCGTTCTTTATCTTTTTTCATATTTCCTCCTTTCTTATATGCTTCGTTACAATAGGTCGGGCCGTTTTTTCTTGGTGACCTCTATGCACATATCGTGCTTCCATTTTTCTATATTTTTATGATGCCCCGAAAGAAGTATCTCGGGGACTGCCATACCCTCGTATACCTCGGGACGCGTATATTGAGGATATTCGAGCATTCCAAGGCTTATGCTCTCTTCCTCGTGGCATTCGGGCGCGGGTAATACACCTTCCTTCAGCCTTGATACACAATCTATAAGTATCGCACACGGAAGTTCTCCTCCCGTGAGCACGTAATCGCCGACGGATATCTCCTCGTCAACGATAAGGTCAAGTATCCTTTGGTCAACGCCCTCGTAGTGACCGCAAAGTATGCAGATATTTTCCATTTCGGAAAGCTCCTTTGCGCGCTCTTGCGTGAGCACTTTGCCTTGCGGTGACATATATATAAGGTGCGGTTTTTCACCCCGTTTTTCGCAGATTGCCTTAAAACAGTCGTGAATGGGCTGGCAAGTCATAACCATACCGTAGCCGCCACCGTAGGGCACATCATCGGTCTTTCTGTGCTTGTCCGTGGAGAAGTCCCTTATGTTGTAAACGCCGATGTCGATTATTCCCGATTTTCTTGCTCTGCCAATGATGCTTGTGGAGAGTATCTGCTCCATCATTTCGGGAAAGACGGTCATAACGTCAAACTTCATACACATCTCCCTCAAACATTCCTTCAATAGGATCTATATAAACACCCTTTTCGGTGTCGATTTCAACGATAAATTCCTTGACCGCGGGTACGTAAGCCTTGCCGCTTTCGGTTTCTATCTCATATACGCTTTGCGCCGTATACTGCAAAACGTCGCTTACCTTTCCCAAAAGCTTTCCCGTTTTACTGTGAATTGCGGGAAGTCCTATAAGGTCTTGGATGAAATTTTTATCCTCCGCAAGAGGTATCTCTTCCCTCGGTGAATAAATAAATTTGTTTTTCTTTAAAGACGCGTCCTGCACGGTATCTATGCCCTCGCACTTGATGAGAGGAAAATCACCGTGAAGCCTCTTTCCCGTGACCTTGCAAGGTAATTTCCCCTCGCTGTCCCAGAAAAAAGTTCCTATTTTCAAAAAATCGCACGGAGAGTCACATAGGCTCATAACCTTGAGCTCACCTCTTACACCGTGCGTGTTGATTATTTTTCCCGTTTCGAGAAATTTTTTTCTTTCCATAATAAAGCCTCCGTGTCCCTTTGGGTACGGTGTTGCGGCTGTCTTTTTAAGAGACAGCCGCACACTTTCAGTCGACAATGTCAACTATAACCTTCTTATCCTCAAGTGATGCCGCAACCTTCATAATGGAACGGATAGCGCGGGCGATCTTGCCGTGACGGCCTATAACTCTGCCCATATCCTCTTTGGCCACTGAAAGTTGCAATACGACCGTATCGCCGCTTTCTTTTTCGTTTACGGTCACATCGTCGGGATTACGGACAAGCCTTTTTGCAATATCCGTAAGTATGTCTTTCATAGGTCTTCCTCCAAAAGTTTACGCCGATATTAGTCGATAATACCCGTGTTCTTCAAAAGAGCCTTTACGGTTTCAGTGGGCTGTGCGCCGTTTGCGATCCACTTCTTTGCCTTTTCAGCATCAATGTTGATGGTGGAGGGCTCGGTAAGGGGATTGTAGGTTCCGATATCCTCAATGAAACGTCCGTCTCTGGGATAGCGGGAATCCGCAACTACTACATGATAGAAGGGGTTTTTCTTTGCGCCGTGTCTGCTGAGTCTGATTTTAACTGCCATTTTTGTATTTCCTTTCAAATGTTTGTTTTTTATATAAATTTTATATAAACTAAATTAGAATCTGAAGCCGAACTTATTTCTCTTTCCGTGGCGGCCGCCGCCCGTAAGCTGCTTCATTAGCTTTTTCGTTTGGTCGAATTGCTTTAAGAGCCTGTTGACCTCTTCTACGCCGACACCGCTTCCTGCGGCTATCCTGCGCTTTCTGGAGGGATTTATTATATCGGGGTTTTCCCTCTCCTTCGGTGTCATCGCCCTTATTATCGCTTCCGTGCGGTCAAGCTGTTTTTCATCAACCTTCACGTCCTTTAAAGCCTTCGTGTTCATGCCGGGTATCATCGACGCGAGCTGGTCAAGGCTTCCCATACTTCTTACCTGCGCAAACTGCTCAAGGTAATCCTCAAGCGTAAATTCATTGGAGCGCATTTTCATTTCAAGCTCTTTTGCCTTTTTCTCATCAAAGCTCTTTTCGGCTTTTTCAATAAGAGAGAGCATATCGCCCATTCCAAGTATTCTCGACGCTATTCTGTCAGGATAGAAGGGCTCAAGTGCATCAATCTTTTCGCCGACACCGATAAACTTTATCGGCTTGCCGGTAATATGCCTTATGGAAAGTGCCGCACCGCCTCTCGTGTCGCCGTCCATCTTACTTAAAACGACACCCGTTATATCAAGAAGCTCGTTAAAGCTCTTTGCTACGTTTACTGCATCCTGTCCTGTCATTGAGTCAACAACGAGCAAAATTTCCGTTACGGGCAAGCTTTCCTTTATTTTGACAAGCTCTGCCATAAGTTCTTCATCAACGTGTAAGCGTCCTGCGGTATCGAGAAACAGCATATCGTTGCCGTGCTTTATCGCATATTCGTATGCCTTCTTTGCAATGGTTACAGGGCTTTCCTTATCGCCCATCTCAAAGAAGTCCACACCTGCAGTCTGCGCCATAACCTCAAGCTGCTTTATGGCGGCAGGACGGTATACGTCACACGCCGCAAGAAGCGGCCGCTTATTTTGGCTCTTGTACATATACGCAAGCTTTGATGCGTGCGTGGTCTTACCCGAGCCCTGAAGTCCCACCATCATAATTACCGTGGGGGGCTTTGGCGAGATGTTTAGCTTCTCGTTTTGCGAGCCCATTATGGAAACGAGCTCCTCGTTTACTATTTTAACTATCTGCTGTGCGGGAAGCAAGCTCTCCAAGACCTCGCTGCCGACGGCTCTTTCCGTCGTGCGATTTATAAACTCCTTGACCACCTTGAAGTTTACGTCCGCTTCCAAAAGCGCAAGCTTTATCTCCTTCATTCCCGCCTTTACGTCGGCTTCGGTAAGTTTTCCCTTGTTTTTGAACTTTTTGAAAGCCTCCGACAGCTTATCAACAAGATTTCCGAACATATTTATCCTTTCAGCGACATTTTATCGCAGACGGCAATTATCCTTTCGCAAAGCTCCTTGTCGCAAGTGCTTATAAGCTTCTCCGCGCATCTTCTTATCTCCGAGGCGTTTTTCAAAAGCTCCTTATCCCTCTCGATTAGCCCAAGCGCCGCATCGTAATCGCGAAGCTTCTTTTCGGCTCTCTCAAGCCCGTCAAGAACTCCTTGTCTCGTTATGCCGAGAGTGTCTGCAATCTCCGAAAGCGAAAGGTCGTCGTAATGGTAAAGCTTTGCAAGCTCCTGCTGTTTTGCGGGAAGCAAAGAACCGTAATAATCAAGCAAGAGCGTGTAGCGAATATCAACCGTTCTCATACTGCCTCCCACTGTCAAGTAAAAAACTTTACAGCTAATTATATCACCGTTTTACGATTTGTCAACACCTTTTTTCACTTTTTTTATTTATTTTGGCCCTCATATTACATTTTTTCAAAAATATGGGAAAAAATACTTGCATATTCACAAGTTTTGTAGTAGAATTACTGTGTTTGGAATTTAAAAAATTATATAATAAAACGGAGGACAAAATTATGTCAGTTAAAGTTGCAATCAACGGCTTTGGCCGTATCGGACGTCTTGCTTTCAGACAGATGTTCGGCGCAGAGGGTTACGAGATCGTTGCTATCAACGACCTTACAAGCCCCAAAATGCTCGCTCACCTTCTCAAGTACGATACAGCTCAGGGCAAATACGCTCTTGCTGAAACGGTATCTGCTGACGATGAAGCAGGCACGATCACGGTTGACGGCAAAACACTAAAAATCTATGCAGAAAAAGACGCTGCAAACTGCCCCTGGGGCGAGCTCGGTGTTGACGTTGTTCTTGAGTGCACAGGTTTCTACTGCTCCAAGGACAAGTCCATGGCTCACATCAATGCAGGCGCAAAGAAGGTAGTTATCTCCGCTCCCGCAGGTAATGACCTTAAGACCATCGTTTACAGCGTAAACGACAATACACTTACCAAAGAAGACCAGATCATCTCCGCAGCTTCCTGCACCACGAACTGCCTCGCTCCCATGGCTAAGGCTCTCAACGATGCATATCCCATCAAATCCGGTATCATGACTACCGTTCACGCATATACGGGCGACCAGATGATCCTCGACGGTCCTCACAGAAAGGGCGACTTAAGAAGAGCACGTGCAGGCGCACAGAACATCGTTCCCAACTCCACGGGCGCGGCTAAGGCTATCGGTCTCGTTATCCCCGAGCTCAACGGCAAACTCATCGGCTCTGCACAGAGAGTTCCCACTTGCACAGGCTCCACAACGATCCTCGTTGCTGTAGTTAAGGGCAAAGACGTAACGAAAGAAAGCATCAATGCGGCTATGAAGGCAGCGGCTAACGAATCCTTCGGTTACAACACAGACGAGATCGTTTCTTCCGACGTTATCGGTATGAGATACGGTTCACTCTTTGATGCTACACAGACGATGGTAGCAAAGATCGACGACGATACCTATCAGGTACAGGTTGTTTCTTGGTATGATAACGAGAACTCCTACACCTCGCAGATGGTTAGAACCATTAAGTATTTCGCAGAGATCTAAACAAAACCGCATTCAAAAGGCTGAACGAGCGATCGTTCGGCCTTTTTTGTTTGAAGCGTATTGAAAAATAAGCACGTATGGTGTATAATAATGGAAGAAAGTTAACCAAACGAAAGGCGACATTATGAAAGCTCACGAAAGATTTTTAAATTACGTTAAAATTCATACGACAAGCGACGAGCAAAGCGGTACGCACCCGAGCACGCAAAGGCAGTTCGTGCTTGCAAATATACTTCGCGACGAGCTTGAAAGCATCGGCTGTGAAAATGTGAGAGTTTCCGATAAATGCTACGTGTACGCAGAGATCCCCGCAACAAACGGCTTTGAAAGCGCGGCGTCAATCGGATTTATAGCACATATGGACACCTCTCCCGACTTTAGCGGCGAAGGGGTTAATCCGCAGATAGTCGAAAACTATGACGGCGGTGACATTACCCTCGGGACAAGCGGTAAAATACTAGACGTAAAAACGTTTCCGCACCTTGCGCTTTTAAAAGGCAGAACGCTTATCACCACCGACGGTACTACGCTTCTCGGTGCGGACGATAAGGCGGGTATTGCCGAAATTATGACCGCCGCAGAGGAAATTATAAAAGAAAATTCTCCTCACGGCAAAATATGTATAGCCTTCACGCCCGACGAGGAGATAGGCGAGGGCGCGGATTTCTTCGACGTAGAGGGATTCGGCGCAGACTTTGCATATACGCTCGACGGAGATATAGAGGGCGGTCTTGAATACGAAAACTTTAACGCCGCAGCTGCGCAGTTTGAAATATTCGGCACGAACGTACACCCCGGAAGCGCAAAGGACGTTATGGTAAACGCATCGCTTGTTGCGATGGAGATAAACTCGCTTTTGCCCGAAAACGAGATTCCCGCAAAAACGGAGGGATATGAGGGATTTTTCCATCTCACCGATATGGATGGAAACGTGGAAAAAGCAACGCTCTCCTATATAGTACGCGACCACAATGCAATCAGTTTTGAGCGCAGAATAGATGCACTTAAACACATTGAGAAGCAAATGAAAGAAAAATACGGTGAGGGTGCCGTGAAGCTCACGGTAAAAGAGCAATACCGCAATATGTACGAGCAAATAGCGCCGCACAAACATCTTATCGACAACGCGAAAAAGGCGGCTGAAAACTGCGGCGTTGAATGCAAGGTTAGCGCCGTTAGAGGCGGTACGGACGGCGCGAGATTAAGCTTCATGGGGCTTCCCTGCCCCAATCTCGGCACAGGCGGCTTTGCTTTCCACGGCCCGTATGAGCACGTAAGCGTAGAAGGAATGGAAACAGCGACAAAAATAATTAAAGAGCTTGTAAGGCTCTATTCGGAGAAGAATTTATGAAAATAACCGTACTTGATGCTTCCACCTTGGGAAGCGACCTTGACCTTTCACCGCTTTCCACCGTAGGCGTAACGGAATGTTTCTCCGTTACGGCAAAGGAAGAGATAGCAAAACGAATCAAAGATACCGACGTCATAATCACAAACAAAGTGAAATTGAGCGCAAAGGCTTTAAGCGATGCGGAACATCTAAAGCTTATCTGCGTGTTTGCAACAGGATATGACAACATAGATATAGACTATTGCAACGAAAAAGGAATACGCGTTTGCAATGTTGTAGGTTATTCCACAGATTCCGTTGCCCAAGTCACCTTATCCGGTGTGCTTTACCTCGCAACGCATCTTTGCGAATACACAAGCTACGTCAAAAGCGGTGAATATTCGCGTTCGGGGTGCGCAAATAAAGTAAGCCCCGTTTTCTCGGAACTTCGCGGAAAAACGTGGGGCATAGTAGGATACGGAAATATCGGGCGCAAGGTTGCAGATATTGCACGCGCTTTCGGCTGCAATGTAATTGCACACAAGCGCAATCCCACAGCCGACGTAAAATGTGTAGACTTTGAAACTCTGTGCAGAGAGTCGGATATTATTACGCTTCACACACCGCTTAACGACGATACGCGAGGACTTATTGATGATACGGCACTTTCGCTTATGAAGCCTACAGTCATACTCTATAACGCGGCGCGTGGCGCGGTGACTGACGAAGAAGCCGTCGCAAAAGCGATACTTAATAAAAAAATAGCCGCTTTCGGAAGCGACGTATATTCGGTGGAGCCAATGGGCGAAGAACACCCGTTTTTTGAAATCAAGAGTTTCCCCAACGTTTGCCTTACTCCGCACATGGCGTGGGCAAGTAAGGAAGCGAGGGAGCGCTGTCTTCAAGAGATAGTCGAAAATATAAAAGCGTTTCAAAGCGGTAAAAGGCGCAACTGCGTGACAAAAATGTAAAAAAATATCTGCAAAACACTTGTTTTGCAGATATTTTTAAAGCCTTTAAAGCACTATTTCCTTGAAGAACTCGGGACGGTGGAAGTCGGGCTTTTCCCATACGATAGTATTCCACATACCGTGGTGGGGCTTGTCGCTTCCGCTTGCGCACTTATAGCAGTTGCCTCGAAGCACAGCGCCTTCCTTGTGCTCGTAGGTGGGAATGAGCGCCTTAATAAAGGAAACGGGTACGTCTACCCACGCTTCCCAGCGATCCTTTTTGATTCTCGTTCTGCCCTTTAATACATCGTCGATAACTTGCGGGTCAACGAGAACTCTGTCGAATCTGTCCTTACCGCAAGAGCAGTGCATAGCACCGTTGGGGTTAATTTCGAAGTTTATGTATCTTTCGTCGTTGGCGGGATCAAACTGCAGGAATATCTCCATGCAGCTGTCGCGGTATACGTCGGTGTTGTTCTCAACCTCAACAGCGCGAAGCTCGGTCTCAAAAGACGTAAAATGGATAAGGAAGCTGTCGTCATCATAGCAAAGTTCAATGGTGGTTTTAGGTCTGTAGTCATTCTTCGGCCAAGGGTATTTATCAATTTCAAATACGATTTTTTTATTCATAACGCAAATCCTCCTTTGCAAGTCCCATTATAGCACATTTTTTATTAAAATCAAGAAAAAAGCCAAAAATTTATGAAAGGGTAGCGATATTATGAGAAAAACAGCTTTAGTCTGCATAGGATTTATCGCCTCCCTTATGTTCACGCATTATTTCGGCGCATCGCTCGGTTTTGCGCTTTGCCTTTTACTCGTTTTGGCGGTTTTAATATCTCTCATAATAAAGAAAACCTCCGCGCTTCTTGCCGTCATCGCCTGTGCTTTTCTCGTCGGAAACATACTAATGGGCTTAATTGATATAAGGTTCGATCGCTTAAGAGAGCAATACGACGGTGCGGAATTTGACGCTACTATTCGTGTCAGCGAAGTTTTGGAAAATTCAAGGGCGTACGTCAAAGTCAAAACTCTTGCGGGAATAAAGCAAGGCGCATATTTCAACGTGCTTTGCAGCTTCGAGCCCGGCACGGCTTTGCAAAAGGGCGACCTTATCGAAGCAAAGCTCAAAATAAAAGAGATCATCGACACGGACACATTCCCGACAAGGTCTTATAACGAGGGAAAAGGTACAGTACTTGAAGCGAATGCGACGGGCGCACGGCTTGTTTCAAGCTCTTTCGTCTGGAGCTTTCACTCAAAGCTCGTATCGTATATAGAAAGCACTTTCGACAAATATCTAGGTCAGTTTTCCGATTTTTCAAAAGGACTGTTTCTCGGCAGCAAAAGTGCGCTCGGCGAAGAAGATACGGATATGCTGGCGGACCTCGGCATAATCCACGTCATCTCCGTATCGGGACTTCATTTTGCCATTTTACTCGGGCTTTTCGGCGCCATACTCCGCGCCTTTAAGCTTCCCAAAGCTATTTCCTGCTGCATAGTCGCGGCGTTTGCGCTCTTTTATATGTTCCTTACGGAATTTTCGCCCTCAGTCTGCAGATCGGGCATAATGTCGTTTTTCGTAACATTTGACTTTATACTGCAAAGACGGCCCGACAAGCTCACGACTTTAGCCATTACAGGTACTTTGATGTGTCTTGCAGAGCCCACCGCCGCCATAAATTTGAGTTTTCAGCTTTCTTTTCTCGCAACCTTCGGACTTATCGCGGCATCGAACTGTATTTCTGTTCCTTTGGAAATAGAGATGGAGGAAAAGCCCCTGGGAAAGCCCGTGCGTAATATACTTTCAAGCGTAGTATTTTCTCTTTGTGCTCTCTTTTTCTGTCTTGCTCCCATAGCTTACAGCTTTAAAAATATATCCGTCCTATCTCCCGTAAGTAACCTAGTATGCACACCGCTTGCGGAGCTTATTCTTATTTTATCGTTTATTCTCATTCCCCTCTCCATACTTCCGCACGTAGCGTACATTTTCGGACTTATCTTGCAAGGTGCAGGACGGGTATTTATGTTTCTTTGCTCACTTTTAAACAATGAACGTTACATACTGCCGCTTTCAAGCGAAGTGCTCGTATATGCATCTTCATTTCTCACAGCATTCTGCGTTTTGCTTTTTCTCATTCCGATGGGGCGTCAAAAAGAAGCACTCCTCGTATTTATTACGGGAAGTGCCCTCTTATCTATCATAAATTTATAAGCTCTATACCGCATTTTTTGGCATAATTTACCGTCTGCGAGGTACCACTGGGAGCTTTTCTCAAAAAATTCACCAAAACGGAGCTGTTATCAACAAGCATTCTGTTTCTCTCAAAAAAACAGCCTTTTGTGTATTCTTCGCCGATATACTTTACCTCGTCCGCAAGGGAAAGTATGTCGGCGTATATTTTTTTGTCCATCTTCCCCCAAGCGCTTGCCTGCGCCTTATACGGAAGAAGCAGAACGAGTCTTACGGGGTATCCCCTATAGCGAAGCTTTAAAACGGTAAGCGCGCAAAGGGTGTCGAAGCCGAGAGCTCCTCCTGCGTAAAAATCCGTATAGCCTCTGTCTATAAGCTCCTTTACGGTCTGCTCGATCTTTTCTCTTAACAAAACGAGCTCTGCGCCCGTCGGGAGTTCCCTATGCCCCGAAAAAGAGCAACTTTTTTCTCTCACTTATAAGTCCTCCCGAATAAACCTTGAAAAAGCGCCTGCTTTATCGTTTGCAAGCTCCGCCGTAACGAGCGTTCCCTCGTCGGTATAGCTTACGTCTATTATCTTTCCGTCCTTGTAAACACGTGCAAGACTCGCCCCCTCGCTGTGAGGGAAAAGAAGTTTTAATGTCTTGATATTTCCGTAAACGATATCCTCAAGCGCCTTGCAGAAATTATCCGTGCCCTCTCCCGTTTTCGCCGATATCTTAACGGACGGCAAAAAACGCGACGATGAAAGCTCTGTGGGAAATTCATCTGCTTTATCGCACTTGTTGAAAACGTATAGCGTAGGCTTATCACCCGCAGAAAGTTCAGAGAGAAGTTTTTCGCATACGTCAAGCTGGCGTGCGCAGTTTTCGTCGGATGCATCGGCGACGATAACTATAACGTCTGCGTACTTGACCTCGTCAAGAGTTGACTTGAACGCTTTTATAAGGTGGTGCGGAAGCCTTTGGATAAAACCGACGGTATCTGTTAAAAGTATCTCCTTGCCCTCGGGCAAAGTAAATTTTCTCGTAGTGGTGTCGAGAGTTGCAAAGAGTTTATCCTCCGCAAGTATTCCCGCGCCCGTAAGGTAGTTTAAAAGCGTTGACTTTCCCGCATTCGTATAGCCCGCGATAGCAACTAAAGGTATACCGGAGCGTTTTCTTGAGTGTCTTTTGAGGTTTGAAGTGCGCTCAAGCTCCTCAAGCTGTGCCTTTAAATATTCTATTCTGTGCTTTACGTGTCTTCTGTCGGTCTCAAGCTTTGTCTCGCCCGCACCGCGACGGGCACCGCCTCCGCCGCCTCCGCCGCCGCCCTGTCTTGAAAGCTGGGCGCCCTTACCTATGAGTCTGGGGACGGTATAGCGAAGCTCGGCTATCTCTACTTGCAATTTACCCTCCGCACTTTGCGCGTGCTTTTTAAATATTTCCAAGATGAGCATACTGCGGTCAATGACCTCGACCCCGTCCATTATATCCTCTAAATTTTTAATCTGCGACGGCGTAAGCTCGTCGTTGCATACCGCAAGCGTTATATCATTCGCCGCGCAATACTGTCCTATCTCCTTTGCCTTACCGCTTCCTATATAGGTCTTTGACTCGGGGGCGCTATGTTGAATAAATGTTTCTACGCATACGGCTCCCGCCGTGTCAAGCAGTCTTTCAAGCTCTTTTAGTGAGCTTTCGTCTTCTCCTTTTGAAAGTGCGAAAATTACTGCCTGTTGAAGCTCGGTTATCATAAATAAACGCCTCCTTTTACGGTAATTTTACACCATATTCGATTTTTAGTCAATATATTATCCGACCTGCGCGCGCAAAAAGGCGAATATCTTTTGCTCTTGCCGTGATACCTTTACTTGAGAAAGTCCGAGTATACTTGCGGTCTTCGTTTGCGAAAAACCCTTTACGTAGCGAAGCGCTATTATCTTCTTTTGCTCGTCGGCAAGCTTCGATACCGCGTCGCGAAGAGCTATTTTTTCAATAATTCCGTCAGTATTGTCGATGCCAAGTATATTTTCAAGGCTTGGCTCGTCCGCGTTTTTCGGGGTATCAAGCGACACTACGCAGTTTCCGGCAGAAAGTGCGTAGCTTGCCCTCTCAACGCTTATGCCACATTCCTTCGCAAGATGCGCGATTGTCGGCTCACTGCCCGTTCTCGCGCTTATCTCCTCGCTCTTTTTCATAAGTTCGGCGTATGTTTTCTTCGTATCCCTCGAAACCTTTATAAGTCCGTCGTCGCGCAAAAAACGCTTTATCTCGCCGATAATGAGCGGTACGGCGTAGGTCGAAAACACAGTACCGTAGCTTTCATCAAAGCTTTTTACCGCCTTGATAAGCCCGATATTGCCTATCTGAAAAAGATTCGTCGCTATGAGGATTTCTACGGCTTCCATTTTGCCAATGCAACCATCTCTTTTGTAGATTATGATGATTTGGAGATAGAGTGCAAACTCTTGCTTGATACGATTCATTCCGAGGCTCCCTCTCTGACTCAGGAGCAGAGCCGACATCTTTTTGAGGAGGTTGAGAAAGACTACCTTGACGTCAAAAGTAAAATTAAACGTTTCCGCGAAATTCGTGAAAATCCCCATTTCAACGCTCTGCAAGTAAAATTTGCCTATGCCGTGACGTGCCATAAGGCTCAGGGTG
>CALCTE010000195.1 GCA_937893885.1 uncultured Clostridia bacterium
AGATAAAGCGTCGGTTCAAAGGGGTACATCTCCACCGGTCCGTCGATTTCAAGCCCGAACCGTTTCAGAAACGTCTTTAATCCCGGGTAGCACACAGACACGGTTCGGTAGTAATTTTCGCAATAGGCACAGGTACAATGGTCCTGGGACGCAAAAGAGGAATGCTCCCTGGTCCTTACAAGATCAATGTCAAATTCCCAGTCATTGATTTTCAGGATCATGAAACATTCCTCCTCATAATTTGACAGAAGTCATTAACGGTACTATCCATTTGATTGATAATCCCGATGCGACTATCCCCGAACTTATGGAGTTTATTACCGCTCCCGACTTCCCCACCGGCGCTACCATATACGGTACGGCTGGGCTTTATCAAGCCTATACGACGGGTAAAGGACACATTTACGTAAGGGGCAAATGCCATTTTGAAGAGCATAAAGACAAAACCTGGATAGTATTCACCGAAATACCCTATCAAGTAAATAAGTCTATGCTTATTTCGAACATTGCCGAGCTTGCCAAGGAAAAGCGCATTGAAGGAATTTCCGACTTGCGCGATGAAACCGGCAAGGCGGGTATGAGAATAGTTATCGAGTGTAAGAGAGATGCAAATCCTCAATTAGTTCTCAATCTTCTCTATAAATACACACAGCTTCAAGACACTTGCGCAATAACTATGCTTGCGCTTGTAAATAACGAGCCCAAGATACTTAATCTCAAAGAGATACTTCATCACTACATCAAGCACCAGGAAACAGTTATACGCAGAAGAACTATTTTCGACAAAGAGCAAGCCGAAAAGCGTGTGCATATCTTGCAAGGCTACGTTACTGCTCTTGATAATATCGATGAAGTTATTAAACTCATAAGAGCTTCTGCGTCTATTCCCGAAGCAAAACAGGCTTTAATGGAGCGTTTCGGTTTATCCGAGGTGCAATCTCAGGCTATTGTTGAAATGCCCTTAGGACGCCTTTCCGGTATGGAAAGAGATAAGGTTACAAATGAGCTTTCCGATAAGCTTGCGTTCATTGAAAAGATGAACGCCATCTTGGGAGACGAAAATCTTGTTAAGGATATCATTAAGGAAGAACTCACTGTCATTAGAAATAAATATGGCGACGAAAGAAGAACGGATATTGAGCCTAACGCCGATGAGATACTTGCGGAAGATCTTATCGCAAGAGAAAAGTACGTTGTATCTATGACACAAGCCGGTTATATCAAGCGTATTGCGGCTGACACCTACCAAGCTCAAAATCGCGGAGGCAGGGGTATTACCGCGATGAGTACGAGAGATGAAGATTTAGTCAACAACGTATACGTTGTAAATTCTCACGATTATATTCTTCTCTTTACTAATAAGGGTAAGGTATACTTAAAGAAATGCTACGAGATTCCCGAGGCAGGCAGAACTGCAAAGGGCACGAACCTTATTAACCTATTGCCTATTGATTCCGACGAAAAGGTTACCGCTTGCATTACGGTTCCGTCGCTTGATATCGACAATTACTTTACGATGATAACCAAAAACGGTATCATTAAGCGTACGAGAGTAAGCGATTTCAAGAATATCAGAAAAACGGGTATTATCGCTCTCACACTCGACGATGATGATGAGATGTACTTTGCAAAGCTAACAACGGGCTATGACGATATACTTATAGCTTCAAGAAACGGCCTTGCCGTGCGTTTTAACGAAGACGCAGTCAGAGTTATGGGTAGAACTGCAAGAGGCGTCAAGGCTATAAATCTTGCACAAAATGACGCGGTCTGCGGTGCCGTTACGATAGCCGAAGGTACAAACGAAACTCTCCTCACCGTTACGGAAAAAGGCTTTGGTAAGCGTTGCTCTTATGAGAACTTCTCCGCGCACTCAAGAGGAACGAAGGGTATGCGTTGCCACCTTCTTACCGAAGAAAAAACAGGTAAGCTTTGTGGTATTGCTTCTGTCTGTGAAGATTCTGATGCGATGTTTATTACAAACGAGGGTGTTATAATAAGAGTCAGAATTGCAGACATTCCGATTTACAATAATCGCTCAACGTCCGGTGTGCGTATAATGAGACTCAAAGATGATGCATTGGTAGTAAATCTTGCAATTGCCGAAAAGAACGAGGACGAAGAAGTTTCCAACGTGGAAGCGGAAGATATTTCCCCCGACTCCTCAGAGAATAATGAGATTCAGACCTTAGAAGAAACGGTAAATAACGAAGTTAAAGAATAAATAAAAAATAGAAGCTGTAGTATGCTACAGCTTCTATTTTTTACTCCTGTATCTCCCCTGCTTTTTTGAGAGAAATTTTCGTTATAACGGGGCCGATAAGCTCATAAATGAGCGTCGCGCACAGAATTATTGCTCTAATTTGAGGAGCGTAGTCAGGAACGACGTTACCTGCCGCAAGTGAAAGACCTATAGCTACGCCAGCCTGCGGAATCAGGGCCCAACCAAGATACTTTTTTACCTTTGTGTCGGCTTTTGAAATTATACTGCCGAATGATGCTCCCAGAATCTTTCCGATAACTCTAAAGATAATATAGACAAATCCGATTATGCCAACCGTCGGCAATACGCTAAGTTTAAGGTCAGCACCGGATGCGACGAAGAACAGCATAAACATAGGCGGAGTGACACCGTCGCACAGATCCATTATCTTGTTGACGTCAGGTGAGAAGTTAGCAACGATAGCTCCCATTGCCATACAACACATTAGATCGGAGACGTGCAACACCTTGGAGATTCCCAAAGCTAAAAATACGAATCCGAAAATAAGAGATAATCTGTTGCCGTTTTTTTTGAAAAATCTGAGCGGTATAAGGAAGATAAATCCTAAAACAGCTCCAACCAAAACAGCACCGAAGATTTCCCATAACGAAGAAAGTATCGTCGAAGCAAGGCTTCCATCGCCGCTTTTTGTGATAGTCTGTGCTATTGCTACACATATTGAAAAGAGCATAAGTGCTGCGGCATCGTCAATCGCAACAACAGACAGCAGTGATTCGGTAACGGGGCCGCGTGCTTTATACTGCTTGATAACCATTATCGTTGCCGCGGGAGCGGTTGCTGCCGCAATAGACGAAAGCACAAGTGCAAATGATACATCTACACCGAAGCATACTAAAGCCACAAATACGAAAATTACCGCAAAGAGCGCCTCTAAAAAGGCAATGACTATCGGAGAAGCACCGACACGCTTAAAATATGAAATTTTAAATTCATTACCTATTGAAAAAGCAATGAAACCGAGAGAAACTGTTGAGATGATCTCAAAACTTTTGACTACGTCTTCGGAAATTATACCCAAAACGCTTGGACCGAGCAAAAGTCCCGCAACTATGTAACCTGTGACGTTTGGAAGCCTTATGTGCTTTGCCATTCTTCCAAGAAACATCCCGGCAAAGATCATAACCGCAAGAAATAACAGTGTGTTTAAATTAAGATATTGATTTAGATTCATTTTTTCGTTTGGAAGCCCTCGGTATAGTTAACGGGTAATGAGAACATTACACCGGTATCGGGTTTTTCGAGACCTCCTGTTACATTATTCAGAATTTTAGAGATTGTGGGTATCTTCTCTTCATCAACGACGAGGAAAATAGTACGGCTTTCGTGGTGAGCGGGGTTGAGCATCATAC
>CALCTE010000196.1 GCA_937893885.1 uncultured Clostridia bacterium
TTGCCAGGGAGACATTTGTGAAAAGCACTTGCCTATGTTTCTGTAGAGTTCTTCTGCATCCCGCATACTCATCATACGCTCTCCGTAAGGCGGGTTACATATGAGAGTGCCTCGGCAATCGAATTCGGGCTTCCTGATCTTTTGCGCGTCTGCAACGAAAAATTTGATATGCTTTCCGACGCCTGCTCGATCGGCGTTCGAGATAGCGGTATCGATGCATTCGGGATTGATATCGGAGCCGTATCCTCTGTAATCAGAATCGATTATTATATTGCAGCGCGCCTCCTCGCGGGCGATGTCCCAAGTATTACCGGGAATGAAAGAGAGATTTTCTCCCGAGAAGCTTCTGTAAAGCCCGGGAGCACGCTTCGTTGCGATCAATGCGCCCTCGATTGCAATTGTACCGGATCCGCAAAAGGGGTCCCAGAGAAAGATCTCGGACCTTACGCGTGCAGTCATTGCCATCGCGGCGGCAAGAGTCTCACGCAAGGGCGCTGCATTGGCCACGGGGCGGTAACCTCTTTTATGTAATGCCACGCCCGAGGTGTCGATCATAAGGTACGCTGTATCCTTGAAAATAAAGAACTCGATTCCTATACTTGCGCCGCTTTCCTCGAACCAGTCGATGCCATATTTTTGCGAAAGCCTTTTAACGATAGCTTTCTTGACTATCTTTTGGCAGTTAGGTATGCTAGCAAGCTTTGATTTTATACAATGTCCCGATACGGGAAAGGCGTCGCTTTTGCCTATGAAATTCTCCCACGGTAATGAGAACGCGGCGTCAAAAAGCTCTTCAAAGCTTAAAGTTTTTGCTCTGCCGACCTCTATATAAAGACATTCCGCAGTACGAAGCCACATATTACATCTTGCAACGGCACTTTCGTCACCCTCGAAAAACACTCTTCCGTCAATTGAGTCCGTCTTTTTATAGCCGAGGGCGGCAATATCGTCACATATAAACTTTTCCATACCGAAAAGGCAGGTTGCAACGTAGTTCATAGCTTTAACAATCTTTCTGCATTTTTGTGTGTAATAAGCTCGTATTCCTCGTTTGAGAGTTTGAAAGAGCAAAGGAGCTTTAAGCTGTCAGCGGGGTCTTCCCACGGGCAGTCGGAGGCAAATAATATCTTATCTGCGCCGTGCTTTTCGATAACCCTTTTATACGTTTCGGGCGTAATATTTCCGAACAGCGCCGCCGTGTCAAAATAAATATCCCTTCCGCATAAAATATCCAGCACTTCTTCCCACATTCCCTGACTTCCGAGGTGGGCAAGTATCAGATTTCTGCCCGACACTCTTTTTAAAAGTTCGGCAATCTTTTGCGGTGTACAGCGAAACGGTGCCTTATAGGCGGGGTCGTATCCTGCGTGGACGGTGACGTACATACCGAGCTCTTCGGCTTTTCCTATTATCTCGGCGCATTCGTCGGAATCAATCTCGCAGTCCTGATATTCGGGGTGGAGCTTGATGCCCTTAAAGCCGCGCAAAGCAAGGTCGTTTATTACCTCAAGTCTATCCTTTTGATACGGAAAAACGCTTCCGAAAGATAATAGTCCGTCCGAGCGTATGCCCTCGGCAAAGCGGTTTATGCTGTCGCTTTGACCGTCGCGAGTGCATATCGGCATAACTATTCCGAGGTCAACTCCGCCTCGGCGAAGCACCGAGCGCAACGAATCCACCGTACCGTCCGTATGAGCGTGCATGGGAGTGTTTTCAACGGTTATGGCTTCAAGATGCTCTATCGTCCTTTTTGCAATTTTATCGGGAAATGCGTGGGTGTGAAAATCTATTATCATAATACCGCCTCTTTTCTTTGTAAAGTTTACACTCACATACCCTCTCTTGTCAAGATTTTTTTCAAAAACTGTTGCAAATCAAATTTAATTGATATAAAATAAGAATTGTTCAAATCAGCGTGATTGCTTTTGAAAGGAATATAGAATGATCGCAAATTACCATACCCATACTGCAAGATGCCGTCACGCCGACGGCGAAGACCGTGAATACGTCGAAGCCGCCATAAAAAACGGTATCAAATATCTCGGCTTTTCCGACCACGCTCCCTACCCTAATTCCTCCGTCGGATCTCACAGAATGAGAATGTGCACGGAGGAAGCGGAAGAATACGTAAAAAGTATCTTATCTTTACGCGATGAATACAAGGGACAAATCGAGATATATCTCGGCTTTGAGACGGAATACTTCCCTGCTCTGTATGAAGAATATAAAAAATTCATATCACAATTTCCCATAGACTATCTCATACTCGGTCAGCACTTTGTGCCGCAAGAGAAAAACGGCAAATACGTAGGCGCGCCGTTTATCGAGGAAGAATATTTGAAGCTATACGTAGACCTATGCATTGAGGCGATTAACACGGGCGATTTCACCTACATTGCTCACCCCGACGTAGTTAATTTTAAAGGCGACAAAAACGTATATCTTGCGCATATGTCAAGGCTTGTTTCGGCAATGAAAGAAAAGAATATTCCGGCAGAATTTAATTTGCTCGGTTTTGCCTCATACAGACACTACCCCACAAGTGAGTTTTTTGCCCTCGCAAAAGAGGCAGGCTTACCCGTTATTTTGGGAAGCGATGCGCATACGCCGCGCCACTGCGGACATCAAGAATACGCCGAAAGAGGACGCTCCGTATTAAAAGAGCTCGGTATCACGCCGATTGATAAAATAGAGCTTGTAAAACCTAAATTTTAGTTGGCATACAAAAAAGCTTGGCAGTTTTAAGCTGCCAAGCTTTTTTAATTAATACATTCCGCCCATACCGCCCTGTGCGGCTGCTTCGGGTGCTTTTTCGGGTATATCTGCTACTACCGCCTCGGTAGTGAGTACCATCGCGGCGATGGAAGCGGCGTTTTGAAGCGCGCTTCTCGTAACCTTCGTGGGATCGATGATACCGGAGGCGAACATATCAACGAACTTTTCGTTATATGCGTCAAAACCGTAGTTTACTTCGCCCTTTGAAAGTATCTCGTTGAGTACGACGCTTCCCTCAAATCCCGCGTTCTCGGCAATCTGTCTTACGGGCTCTTCGAGAGCTCTCATAACGATCTTGATACCCGTCTTCTCGTCGCCCTCTGCTTTCTCAAGAAGCTTTGCAACCTCGGGAATTGCATTTACGAATGCCGTTCCGCCGCCTGCTACGATACCTTCTTCGACAGCCGCCTTGGTTGCGTTCAAAGCATCTTCGATGCGGAGCTTCTTTTCTTTCATCTCTACTTCCGTAGCCGCGCCGACCTTAATTACGGCAACGCCGCCCGCAAGCTTTGCAAGTCTTTCTTGGAGCTTTTCTTTATCAAAATCACTTGTCGTCGTTTCGATAGATGCCTTTATCTGTGCAACTCTTGCCGCAATCTCTTCGCTTTCGCCCTTGCCGCCGACGATTATCGTTTTTTCCTTATCTACCTTTATCTGCGAAGCACTGCCGAGCATATCAAGCGTTGCGCTCTTGAGCTCAAGGCCTACCTCTTCGGAGATGACTTCTCCGCCCGTGAGGATAGCTATATCGCGAAGCATTTCCTTACGTCTGTCGCCAAAACCGGGAGCTTTGATGGCAACACAGGTAAAGGTGCCTCTGATTCTGTTTACGAGAAGTGTGGAAAGCGCTTCGCCTTCTACGTCTTCTGCGATTATTACGAGCTTCTTGCCTGACTGTACTATCTGCTCAAGCAAAGGAAGAAGCTCTTGAATTGAGGATATCTTCTTATCGGTGATGAGTACGAGAGCATCGTCGATAACTGCCTCCATCTTATCCGTATCGGTTACCATATAGGGAGAGATGTAGCCTCTGTCAAACTGCATTCCCTCTACGACCTCGCAATAGGTTTCAGCTGACTTGCTTTCCTCAACGGTGATAACGCCGTCAGCGCTGACCTTATCCATAGCATCAGCGATAAGTTTTCCTACGACCTCATCGGCAGAGGATATCGTTCCTACCTTTGCAATATCGGCGCTTCCGTTGATCTTCTGGGAATTCGCTTTAAACGCCTTTACTGCGGCGTCGGTAGCCTCTTGGATACCCTTTCTTATAATGATGGGGTTCGCACCTGCTGTGACGTTTTTCATACCTTCTCTTATGAGAGCCTGCGCAAGTACGGTTGCGGACGTCGTGCCGTCGCCTGCGGCATCGTTGGTCTTCGTTGCTACCTCTTTGACGATCTGTGCGCCCATATTCTCAAATCTGTCTTCAAGCTCAATCTCTTTTGCTATGGACACGCCGTCGTTTATAATGATGGGAGTGCCGTACTTTTTATCCAAAACTACGTTTCTTCCCTTGGGGCCGAGGGTCACCTTTACGGTGTTCGCCAAAATGTCTATTCCGCGAAGAAGTGCTTCGCGCGCCTGGGTTCCATTCTTTATCTCTTTAGCCATTGTAAATCACTCCTTATTCAACTATTGCGAGTATGTCATTTTGACGTACCACGATGTATTCTTCACCGTCAAGCTTGATCTCCGTTCCGGAATACTTGCTTGTGATGACCTTGTCTCCAGCTTTAACGGTCATTACGACCTCCTTGCCGTCAACATTTCCGCCGGGACCTACGGCAATAACCTCTGCAACCTGAGGCTTCTCTTTAGCGGTGCCGGTAAGAATGATACCGCTTTTTGTAGTTTCTTCTGCCTCGGTCATTTTTAAAACAACTCTGTCTGCGATGGGTATAAGCTTCATCGTAAACTCCTCCTTTATATACGTGTTTTGTTTTTAAATTTCATTTAGCACTCATTTTATTTGAGTGCTAAAAATATATTAACACATTTTTTGGAAATTGCAATAGGTTTTATGAAAAAAATCCATCTTACTCCAAATTTCTTACACATATCGAATATTCCCATTTATTTGAAAGTATATTCGATTATGAGGTGAGAAATATTGAGGTTTTTAGAATACGTAAACAATCTTTTGTGGGGCCCTTTGGGTTCGCTTTTCATTTTGGGCGGCGGTATATATCTGCTTATTAAGCTCAAATTTTTCTATATCTTACACCCCGTTAAAACTCTTAAGTCGGCTTCGGTAGGCGGTGGCGGTGTCAGTGCTATGCTTTCGGCACTCGGCGGCTCTATCGGAGTAGGAAACATCGTCGGTGTCGGTGTCGCGCTCTCACTCGGCGGTGCGGGTGCGGTGTTTTGGATGTGGGTCTGCGCTCTTATTACGGCAGTGCTTAAATATGCGGAAATATATCTCGCCGTAAAGCATAAGGGACGTGCAAACGGCGGACCTATGTATTATTTGCGACTTTTAAAGATACCTTTTCTTCCCGAAATATTTTGTGCTTTATGTATTATCTCATCGTTTGGCATAGGCTGTACGGTTCAAAGCAACGCCGTGGCATTAGCGGCGACACCTTTAGGAATATCAGACGTATCGGTAGGGCTCGTACTTGCGTTTTTTTGTTTTGTGACATTCATCGGCGGCGGAAAAAGGCTTCAAAAAGTCTGTGAGTTTCTTGTACCCGTTATGAGCATTTTATATATCGGCTGTTGTATTGTAATAATAGCGCTTAAAGTCAAACATTTTCCGAGTATGCTCACAAATATTATAAAAAGCGCATTCAACTTCAAAAGCGCTCTCGGCGGCGTAGGTGCTTCCTTGTTTTTGAGAGGACTCAAAGAAGGTATGTCAAAAGGCATATTTTCCGCAGAATCGGGTATGGGAAGTTCTTCGATAATGTATTCGTTTAATTGCAATGAAAAACCCGAAAAACAAGGCGTTTGGGGTGTTATTGAGGTATTTATAGATACCATCGTAATGTGCTCCCTCTCCGCCTTCGTTCTTCTTTTATCGGATAAAGAAAACATCTTCTCCGCATTTGGCTCATTTTTTGGGAAGCTTGGAGGATATTTTACCTTTCTCTCGCTTTTCTGCTTTGCATACACGAGCATTTGCTGTTGGAATTTTTACGGTGCAAGCTGTATTGCCGCCCTTTCAAAAAGAAAATGGGCATTGCTTATATACAATGCCCTGTTTTCTCTATGTATTTATATAGGTGCGGTCGCAAGTACCGGCGGTGTTTGGCTTATTTCTGATCTATGCAACGCGCTTATGCTATTTGTAAATTTCTACGGAATTATTGCACTTTCCCGTCGGATAAGATCTCCTTTATGAGCTTACTTGACCATTTTCCCATCGCCGAAAAATCCATAGCGGCAATATTAATTTTTTCGAGCGCGTCATGGCTTCTTTTCGCCATGAAAAAGCTATCGCAAGCCATATCCGTCAAGGCTTTAATAAGCTTTTTTTGAAATTTTATCTTCTCCTTATTTTGCGCGTAATATCCGTCATAGAACGTATCTGCACTTATCCTTGTGAACTTCTCGGGAAGAAGCTTTCTTTCCCCGCTTATTAAAATTTTACCCTCTTCAAGATACATTGCTTCGTATCTGTCGGGTATTAAGGGGTCTATAAACGCCGTAACCTTTCCGTGTGCATACTCAGCTATCTTCTTTAAGAGCAAAGGAGCCGTAACGAAAGTGTCTTCTATAAGATATGCTCTCGAAGCGTCTGAAAAATAATCTGTAAGCGACGTTTTTCCGCCTGCGTTCATTGCAGATACTATGCGTATTGAAAACTCTTTTTCCTTTTTTCTTCCCGATTTTGTAAGTCGCTGTGCCGTCCTATCGAGCTTTTGTGTATCTATATGTCCCCTGCCGCTTTCGTAAAGCTCATCTATAAGTTTGCCCGCCGCCGAGAGACTTTTATAGCCGCTTTTATAAAAGCGGGAAGATTCATCGGTGAGTCGCTTAATTTCGTCGGTTTTACTTATAAGCGCTTCTCTCTTTAAAAAACGAGTCACGTCAAGTAAGGTGTCGACACAACCGACGTATTTACAGTCGTAAGCGTGGGGTGCTGTTGCATCAATGGCGCAAATGCCCATATCCCTTATTATAACGCCGTCAAGAGAATTTACGTCCGAGGAGCAGTAGTAAAGCTCTACGTCGTGTCCGCCCTTCTCTGCTGTGGCTGCAAGTGCCTTTAAAAAAGTCGATTTGCCCGTACCCGCACCGCCTTTTATTATGTAGCGTCTTTTGATATCATCGTTAAAGAAAAGCGAGTCAAAATGGCTTTTAAAGCCCTGTGTGCTGTTTTGCGCGGCAAAGAATTTTTTGTATATCATACACGTTCCCCTTAATTTGATATACTCTATACTATGCTTTTTTATAAAAAGTGTTAAAAAACCGATGCTCTTGCATCGGTTTTTTCATTTTATCTGTAAAGCTCCATTTTGTCCGTATATACTTCTTCACGCAGTATGTAGTATCTTTCAAAGCTCTTTTCAAGGTATTCAGAAAGGGCTTTCATTACATATTCGGGGTTTAAAAAGCACGGGTCTTTTGAATTTAGCACGCAGTTTATTTTGTTTTCCGTTATTGCTATATCCTTTATAAGAGGCTTTATGTCCGTGAGCTT
>CALCTE010000197.1 GCA_937893885.1 uncultured Clostridia bacterium
TCTAAACAAAAGCCGCAAATCTTTGCAATCAGAGTTACAAGGTCTTACTTCAAAACTGATAACTGTTAATGAAGCAATAGCAAACATTACTAAGGCTATTGAGAAAGGAATTTATAATGAAGATATACACAACAGATTAGAAGAACTCAAAGTTGACAAAGCAACTATTGAAACAGAAATATCAAAGAAATCACAATTTCAAGAAGTCAAATATACTGATGATGATATATTACAGACCTTGACCGAGTGCAAAGAGCTTATCAGGCAACCTACTAACCCTGAAAATAGATGGTTTCTTAAAAAAGTCATTTCAAAAATTGTTCTTTATCGGGATGAAGTATTAATTGTTCTCAAAACAGGATTATCGGTTAATGATGAATTTGATACTGAAATAAGAGCAACAAGAAAAGAAATTTATGACTATGGAAGGAGAATAAAAAATGCTAGTTGAAAAAAACATATTAAAATCAGATTTGTCCTACAGTGATGATAAATCTAAAAGATATTTACTTCACATTGAATGGGATAAAACGAAGAAAAAGGCAGCTATTGTTATGCTATCAGCAGGAAAAGCAAATGGATTGGTGTTTGACCGTACCACTAATAATGTAATAGAAAATTTGGTTGAGTTAGACTACGGAAGTGTAGACATACTCAACCTTTTTTCATCTTTAGATACCAAAATTGAGAATGAAACTGATTCGGAAAATCTAAAGATTATTGATGTTTCAGCAAAGAATGCAGACATTGTAATATTTGCAGCCGGAACAGGAAGAAAAGCAGATACGAGAGTGCAGTTACGACAAAAAGAAGTTTTAGCAAAACTTAAAAAGCATGATAAAAAATTATTTTGCATTGCAGACAAGAACAGACAGAAATTCTACCATCCGTTATGCCCTAAGGTGAAAAAATGGAACTTAGTTAAGTTTGACATTGAAGAACTAACAAAGAAAGGATATGACAATGATTATTAAGCTCGGAACAAAAAAAGACCTGCGGAAGATTTGCCATTTGCCGACAAATGTGCAGAATGCGATTCGTGACGATGTGGAAGCTTTGGATTGCTTCTATGGCGAAGGGAGGAATGTTGACTCCGACATGGGTGGCTTTGTTGTTGTGTGTGGTGCAGACGAAGATGTCTGCATCCAAAATTTCGAGGAGGACTTGAGCAAGGCGGAGTTTGTGGAGGAGATTTCCTCGTTTGTCAAAGCTCTTTATATCTCAGGAACAGAAAGGAATATCATTATTTACAGAAGGAAAAAAGAAGATGGACAAACATAAGGTCAATGGGATTTTACTTGGGAATTCAGATTTGTTAAAATATCCTTCAGAGGTGATGAATTTGGATAAGCAACTGTTTAATTCAGTCTATAAGGACATAGCAGAAGCCTTTGGCGTAGATATTGCAATTCAGTTTTACCAGATGTATAAGGGTATGCAGATTTCTTTTCCCACAAGGCTTTTTAACCCCGATTATGTTCGTACTCAAATCCCTATTGAATATGACGGAACTAATATTAAGCAGTTAGCTAAAAAGTATGGGTACAGTGAAAAAACAATTAGACGAATGATTAAAGAGAATTTGTGATGGAAAGGATTATATTATGAAAAAAATTTTTGCTTCTATTATTGTTGTGTCATTAATATGTTTAGGAGCTATTACAACAAATGCACAAAATTATACAGAGGATGGTTATACATATACGATTGCAAATGGCAGTGCAACAATTACAAAATGTGAAACAACTGCCGAGGGCAGTGTTCAAATACCATCTGATTTTAACGGATATACAGTTACGGCTATTGCAGATTATGCTTTTTCAGGTTGTTCTAAGATTACGGATATAACCATACCTAATACTGTGAGTTGTATTGGCATAGCACCTTTTTACATGTGTTACAGGTTGGAGGAAATTATTTTAGAGCAGGGAAATAATTCATATTCTGTAATTGATGGTGTGCTGTTTAATAAAAGCTGCTCAACACTTATATCATGTCCAGCAACAAAATCAGGAGTATACACAATTCCTGACAGTGTTACTTCAGTTGAAAAATATGCATTTTATGCATGTTCTGCTCTCTCTGAAATAGTTATTACAAATAATGTAAAAGAAATCAAATCAAATGCATTTGCAAGCTGTAGTAGTTTAAATAAAATCATTATTCCTGACAATGTTATAAACATAGGAGATTATGCATTTGATTATTGTACAAATTTAAGTGATATTACTATTTCAAACAATATTACACGTATTGAGGAATATGCTTTTTACAAATGTGCTATAACAGAAATAGACATACCCGATAGTGTGGTCTATATAGGCGGTCAAGCTTTTGGGCAATGTTCTAAGCTGACATCAATTACTATACCTACTGATATTGAGCAGATAGAAAATAGTACATTTTATAATTGTCAATCTTTGAAAAGTGTAATTTTTAGTGGAAACATACCTGATATTGATGATGAGTATTATGCATTTACAGGGACTCCTGATGATTTAGTAATCTATTATAACGAAGGTGCTAAAAATTCAACAACATCATCATGGTTAAATAAAAGCTGGTTTTCAAAAGAAGTTGAGATGATTCCTCTGATTCCGCTTACAGTTAACGATATTGAGATTATATCAAATAATAGTATAAAGGCTACAATTAGCAATCCAACAGGCATAGATATATCTTCTGTATTAATTGCGGCTGTATATGAAGATAGTATGATGGTTGAAGTTAAGAAGGTCGAAAGTGTTTTTACAAAAAAAGAAGAAGCGAAAGTAACAGTAGTATTTGATAAAGAATTCAATAAAAAGGATGATTCTTTACAAGTCTTTATTTGGAAGGACTTTAAGAGCCTGCGTCCTATGGCTGTTAATAAACAGATTGTTGTAGAATAAAATTTGTGTTAATAAGAATCGTAATATTAAATATTGCGATTCTTATTTATTTATAAAGGAGTTGAGAAAAATGCAATATACATTATTAGGTTTTGGTTTGACACTCACAATATTACTTACTATTGAATCAATTAACAAAGAAAGGGCGTGAAGAAAATGATGTTTTTGGTTGGGGCAACAACGTCTGCGTTTTTGACCTCGTTCAGCGAGGGTGCAATGCTTGCTGCAACTGTTTACCTTGCGACAAAGGGTATCAAGCGGAGATGAGGGCAGTTTGAGGGCAGATTTTGGACAGCTCGAAAACCTCAGACGTCAGTATGTACCTGCCTTTGGGCAAGTGGACAGGTTAGGGCAGACATAGCTTTTTATATAAGAAAACACGTACATGAAATTAACATCATGTACGTGTTTTTCGATGGTGGAGCCGAGGGGAGTTGAACCCCTGTCCGAAAACATATTCACACAGGCATCTCCGAGCGCAGTCACTTATTAAAAAATTCCCTCCACCGCAAGGCAAGTGACAGCCAAAGCGGTTTTGGTAGCTTCATTGGTCATGCACGGGGCAAAGCTTACCCGTGTCACGTTCACCACTGTGTGACGCCCTTATCCGAGCCGTGGTCCTCCCGGTAAGGACGGCCGCCTAATTAGGCAGCGTAAGCTAAATTATTGTTAGCGTTTATTTTTAAAAATTGCGTTGTTTTAAGCGTTCCGCGCCGCTGCTCGCTTATCGTACTTCATGATCCCCGTCGAAACCTTTACGCCCCCTTATAGTAAAGGAGCAATGCTCCTTTTTATCTGTTTTTCATCGCTCTGTCGATATTTCGCTTTGCATCTTTCTTTGCTATGTCCTCGCGCTTGTCGTAGAGTTTTTTACCCTTGCAAAGTCCTACGGACATCTTTATTTTGGAATTTTTGAAATAAAGCGATATCGGAACAAGGCTGTAGCCTTGCTTGGAAACGAGCGAAAAGAGTTTAATTATCTCCTTCTTGTGCATCAAAAGCTTGCGTTTGCGAAGAGGGTCTTTGTTATAGATATTCCCCTTTTCATAAGGACTTATGTGCATTCCGATAACAAAAAGCTCGCCTTCGTCGATACTGCAGTAGCTATCCTTTATGTTTACTGCGCCTTGGCGCAAACTTTTCACCTCTGTTCCCACAAGCTCGATGCCGGCTTCGTAGGACTCCTCTACAAAATAGTCGTGAAAAGCCTTGCGGTTAAGGCTTATCGTACGCTGGTCCTTTTTTTCCATAAGGCTCCTCCGTAATTTATTCTGTGAGCCTTAATTATACACGCCGTTGGGCAATTTGTCAACCGTAATATGTCGATGCGACGTATACGTGAGAAATAGTGGCTTTTTAGGGCGTTATTTCCTTATTTTTTTGAAGAAAAACATAAAAAAATTATTGCAATTATGCGCAAGGCGCTGTATAATACAATCGGGTATGTGCCCAATAAGCTCAATTTAAGAGGGCGAATATTTTTGTGCTGAAGCCCTACTGATATGGTTATAATTAAAATTGTCATATATAAGGAGGTCGTAGTATGACTAACAAGCAAAGTATCGGAAAAAGGATCGCGAGCGTATTTCTTGCTTTTGCGCTTCTTTTCACCGTGATCCCCATGGCTATCGTATCGGTATCTGCGGTGGATCCCACACGTATAGCGGACCTTTCCACCATGGACAGCTATATGGATTTCTTTAACATCGACGAAGGAAATATATCTACCGAGAATGCCGGCGGTGTATGGATGGATAAGTCCGTATTCACCGATGAGGCGGCTTTTGCGGGAATGGGTATATCTCAAGATGCACAAGACAGCTTCCTCGTGGCTTTGTCCACTATGGCTGCAAATATGAGCGTTACGGGTATGTCTCACGTACCTACAGACTCAATGCTCGTGCTCGACGTCAGCGGAAGTATGAATGACAATAACAATGATGTTGCAGAGGAGCTTGTTGTGGCTGCGAATGACAGCATTTCCGCGCTGCTTTCTGCAAATAAGTATAACCGTGTAGGAGTTGTGCTTTACTCCGGACCCACCACTCAAGGCGGTGCGGCTTCTGCAAACGATGCGGTTTTGCTCTTACCTCTCGGCAGATACAGTACGGGAACTAACGGTCAGTACCTTAGCTATTCAAGTAGCGGCGGCAACGAGACTGTATCCCTTAACCGTAACGTTGTTTATGAGGGAACGGACGAAGCTCCCTTTAATAACCGTCCGAGCAAGACGGTCGTCGGCGGCACATACATTCAGAAGGGCGTTATTTTAGCGATGGATCAGTTTGTCGATTCCGAAAATTCAGTTACCATCGACGACCCTTCGCACGGTATAATAAAACGTAAGCCTGTTTTGGTACTTATGTCTGACGGTGCGCCTACTGTCGGAAGTACAAACTTCACCGCACCAAGCACCATCAATCTCGGTGACGGTACGCAGACCAGCGCCGCTCTCGGCTTTGTTAATCAGTTGAGCGCTGCGTATGCTAAAGCTCGGATAGAAGAGAAGTACGGAACCAATGCGCTGTTCTATACGTTGGGACTCGGTGTCGACAACGACAGCATTGCGCTTAGTGTCCTCGATCCTGATAATGCGAGAGGTTCGACTGCCGTAGATGATTTTTGGAACGATATTCAACGAAATTGGCGCGGACAAATTACTTTCGCGGGTTATAACCGCGTTGAAGTGGGCGAAACGGTCTCATTGGGAAATAACAGAACCGTTACAAAGATAGAAACTCCTTTAGATCAGAACTATGTAGACCAGTATTTTGCGGCAAGCACCACGAATATGGTGCAGGTATTTGAGAGCATCGTGAATGCTATCCAACTTCAATCCGCTTATTACCCGACGCTTATTTCCCAAGATGAAGACCTTTCGGGTTACGTTTCCTTTGTAGACAAGATCGGTCAATATATGGACGTGACCGATATCAAGGGAATTATTATCCACGATCAACTATTTTCAGGCGCGGATCTCGCTTCAAACTTTGTAGCAAACGGCGGCAACTTGGGAACTTGGGATAATCCCAGCGAGCTTGGCAGAGAAATGCTTGCGGCAGTAAGAACGCGTCTTGGAATTGAGAGTGATGACGTAGCGGCTACCTTGATAGGTCTTGCTTACGAAAACGGTCAGCTCAGCTTTACGGATGCAAATAATTTCTCAAACTACATCGGTTGGTACGCCAATGCGGAAGGCGAGTATCTCGGCTTCTATAACGAAGGTACTACTGTTTTACCCGAAGCTACAGGTAATGCGGCGACCGACCCCGTGTTTACGGTACGCTCTTACGGCTACCTTGGCGAAGTTGACGAAAGCCATGGCGTAAGTAAATCGGATATGATGTACGCTACCGTACAGGTGCGCGAGAATATTGCTACGGGTGAAGAACTTGTAACCTTTGCCGTTCCCGCAGCGCTCATACCCACACTCACCTATAACGTTTCTCTTGACGAAGACGGCGAGCTCGAAGAGCTTACCGTAAGCGGCGCGCAAAACCCCATACGCCTTGTATACGAGGTGGCTTTGGACGAAGAGATAAATCCCTTCAACTTAAAAGAGATTGTTTCGGCGGAATATCTTGCCGATCCCCATAACGTAAACGCTGACGGTACGGTCAACTTCTACACTAACCGTTGGGATCACGATAACAAGACTGAATACGGTACGGTAAACACGTACGGCTACTTCAATCCTTCAAGACAGAACGATAAATACTACTACTTGGAAAACGCCCCCGTTTATACGGATACAAACGGTACACTTTACAAAGGCGATGCAAAGCCCTCCGATGACGGTACGTTCTATCGTTCATATAAGGTATACGAAAAAGGTGCGGGTCTTCAAACCAAGACTGTATACAGAGAGCTTTCCGATGCGGCAAAGGCAACTGCGCAAAGAGCGGACGATAACACTTGGTATATTCCCAAGGGTAACGTTCACGTAAACCTCGACGGATATACGGTGCACAAGGGTTCGGAAGGAAACAAGACCGAAACTCTCACTGAAGTAAGCGTGCCTTTTGTCGATACTCAGAATCACAGCGTGGATGATCTCGGATACGAGTTCTACGTTGGAGCTGTTCTCGGAAACAACGGTAAAATGTCCGTAGCGGTCGAGACGGGTATTAAGATAAGCAAATCTATGGCGGACGGCGTTGCAGATCCCGGCACTGCGTTTGAGTTTACTCTTACAAATACTACGGACGTACAAGATAACAGCACCTATCCCGCATGGCTTGTTACGGCAAACGGCACGGAAAGCACGACCGAAGTTGAGTTTACAAACGGTACGGCAACTGTAGAGCTTAAATCGGGTGACACTCTCTATATCGGCGGTATGACCGCAGGGGAGAGCTTCAGCATTGCAGAAAAAGACACTTCCAAATATATAGCAACTGCGACGGGACTTTCCAATGGAACGGTTACCGTAATTCAGAATTCTATCGTACCTGTTTCCTTCGTAAACAGCGAAAGAAGAACGGGCAACTTAACCATTGCAAAGGAAGTTGAACACGACTTCGGCGTTGATTATCAAATACCCGCAGGTAAGCTCTTTACGATGCAGGTAAAGTTAAGCGGTATCGGTACGGCGGGAGTTGAATTTGATGCACAGCATACGAACGGAACTTATGATAAGATAGAAACCGACGAAAACGGTCAGTTCACCGTAACACTTGCGCACGATGAGCAGTTTGAAGTATTCGGACTTCCCGAAGGTACGACTGTGGAAGTCATCGAGCAAGCTCCGGGTGCGGGCTTTACACCTTCTTATTTGGATAACGGTGTTTTAGGTGACGGTATAGTAACTATTGCAGGTAACTCCACCGCCTCAGTCATTGTGACCAATGATTACGAGGCTGCACAGGTGTATCCCGTCAACATTAGTGTTCATGGCAATAAGCATATTTCCGGTACGGATTGGAAGCAAGAATACAGCTTCGATTTCAGATTAGAGAAGCTTTTACCCGGTGGCGGTTGGCAGCAGCTCGGCGGTATTGAAACTGCTTCCTACGGAAACACCGAATTCGATTTCACTGATGCGTTTGCAGATGAGAGATACACGGAACCTGGCACTAATTATTACAGAATAGTCGAGATAGAACCCGACCAAGCGCTTGGCGGTTTCACCTACGATAAGACGGTACACTCCTTCTCCGTTCACGTCGGAGATGAGAATATGGACGGAAATCTTGAGATCACCGATGTCGTTTCAAACCGTCCCCAGACCACAGTTGTCACCGAGACGGCAAACGGTTGGGATGTGAATGTTAATTTCACAAACACCTATTCGATAACCGGTACGGCGACCGTTACGGTTGAGGTCACCAAAAAAATTGACAATATCGGCGGCACGGATAAAACTCTTGAAGGTTATACCTTCGGATTATTCGATGCGGTAACGGGTGATGAGGTCGACAGGCTTACCACTACCGAACGCGGCTTCGCAAGATTCGTTTTGACGTACGACGAAGCGGATATGAATGCAAGCACAGAAACTTTCAAGTATATTCTTAAGGAAATTGCTCCAAACCCCGTACCTAGCGGTTGGGATTACAGCGCGGAAGAGATCACCGTGACCGTAGAGGTCAGCGATAACGGCGACGGAACTATCTCGGCGCTTATCTATACGGGTGATGAAAAGCCGAATGATGCGGGTACTTCGATAGCGGAAACTTTCACAAACACCTATAATCCCGAAGACACCGAGCTTCCCATAGATTTTGTAGATAAAGTTCTTAACGGAAAAGATCTTGGTGACAAAGAGTTTACCTTTGAAGTTCAGAATACGGACGGTACAGTGGCTTTAAAGGGAACCAATGACGAGAATGGCAACGTTATCTTCGACGATCTTTCCACAACCGAAGAAAACGACGGCACTCTCAAGTTTGACGCAGTCGGAACGTATTTCTATAATATCGTTGAGACCTCCGAGGACGGAAAGGGTGTAACTGCAGATAAGACGGTTTACCGTATCATCGTGACTGTAACTGACGAAAACGGATCGCTCAACGCAAGCTACATTCTAGCAAGCGCCGTAGGCAATACGATCACCTTTGTCAATGAATATAAGGCTTCTTCCGTTGAGCATTCCATAAAAGGAACGAAGACACTTCGCGGCAGAGAACTTGTTAACGACGAGTTCACCTTTGTGCTTACGGAACTTACCGCAGATGGCGTATCCGTACAAAGTCCGAGAAGTTTCTTTGCAAAGAACTTTGCAAACGGAGATATAATATTCCCTGCTATCACATACGATAAGGTGGGAACCTACGAATACAGCGTAGCGGAAGTTCTTCCCGACGGCGGAAAAGCTTACGGTATCTCATACGATCCGATACAGTATAAGGTGACGGTTGTTGTAGATGACAACAAGGAAGGCTCTCTTTACGTGTCAAGTGAAAGCGTCAGCCTACTTGACGGCGGTGCGGCAAACTCCTTAAATTTCCTCAACGAATACGAAGCAGATCCTACCTACACGCAGTTTGTTGGCGACAAAGAGCTTACGGGTAAGGTAGACAACGCACTTGACGGCGGCGAGTTTGAATTCGAGCTTTACAAGTCAAACGCAAGCTGGGATCGCGTTTCCTTAAAGGAGACAGTAGAAAATACTCAGGGCGGTGTCATCACCTTCGAAAAAATAGATTTCGACGTTGCCGAAGACCAGTACTTTATTGTAGTTGAGAAAAACGGCGGTCAGAATATTGACGGTATCACCTATGATGATACGGTATATCACGTAATAGTCAAAGTAACCGACGACTTGAAGGGTAAGCTTCACGCAACCGTTCATATTTACGATGAAGAGGGTGTTCCCCAAGATAAGATATCGTTTACCAACGTATATGAGATAACCGGTGGCGACAGCGTGACTTTGTCGGGCGAAAAGACGGTAGACGGACGCGATTGGAAGGACGATGACAGCTTTACGCTTGAGCTTTACGAAGCTGACGATAATTATACGGCTGTTGACACTCCTGTTATAACTGTAGACGTAGACTCTGAAAATCGTGAGTACGAGATAGAGCTTGACTACACGGCAGAGGATGTTGGTAATACCTATTACTACGTGCTTTCGGAAAAGAATGCAGGCGAGAAGATAGATGGACTCACCTACAGCGATGCAACGTATCGCATCAAGGTTGTGGTGGAAGATAACAACGCAGGCGGCATTATGACTACGGTTACGGTAGATGGCGCTACAACGGAAACTCTCGACTTTGTCAACGAGTACGGTATTGAAGAAGGCACTTACGTACAGTTTGATGCGACCAAAGAGATGGAAGGTAAGGAGCTTGGCGACGATAAGTTCTCGTTCGAGCTTATTGAGTCGAATGAGAATTGGGAATCTGTAAAGGTAATTCAAACCAAGGAAAATGACGGAGCCGATATCGCCTTTGACCGTATCGACTACACTGAAGCAGGTGAATACTACTACGTTATCGCCGAGCAAAAGGCAGGCGAAACGATAGAAGGCGTCACGTACGACCAAACGTATTATAAGATTTACGTTAAAGTCACAGATAATCTTGACGGTACGCTTTCAAAGACTGGAACTGTTACGAAAGTGGCGGGCGAAACGGAAGAAAGCGTTTCCGACGTAGTATTTGTAAACGTTTACGATCCGGCAAAAGTTCCTCAGACGTCAGATACGTCCAATATTGCACTTTGGGTATTTATGATACTCATAAGTTGCGGAGCTGTTCTTACTCTTTATGTTTGCGATGACAAAAAGGACGAAGAAAACGCTTAATAAATAAAGAACACACAAGGCAGGCTCATTATGAGTCTGCCTTGTGTCTATTTTATGTGACTTTATTTTAAAATGGGTGTTATGACAGGATTGCCGTCCTTGCCGAGGAGGACGGTAAGTCCGCCTGAATATCCGCTTTGGCGGTACAAATAATTAACTCCCGTCTCCCTATCTACCCATATTTCCAAAGTGCCCATACTTTGAGAATATACTTTTTCAAATCTTTTTTCTTTAGACATATGATAACCCCTTAAAGCGTATTTTTAGCGATTATAACATAAAAGAGGCGGAGAGTCAACGCAAGATGAGGTGTGAAGCATAAATTCTTGTTTAGAAACAAAAAATTTACAATACAACACTTGCATTATTTTACTTTTTCTGTTAAAATGGTTGTCGAATTTTGTTATAGCTTCATCTTGCAATATACATTTGGAGGCACACTGTGAAACACGTTAAACGTCATTATTGGCATTTGATTGAAAATATATATAAGCGTATTATTTCGGGACTTTTTTCCCCGATATTTTTTGCCGTTTGTTTTGCGTATATGGAGTTTGTTTTCCATATTCGTGAATTTAACAACGCAAGCGCATTGTTTCCTGTTTTGTTTGCTATCCCGTGCGGAATTTTTGCGGGAGCTGTTTGCAACATATTCTCCGAAAAAGTTGCTCGGGTCTTGCGGTACATATTTTGTATCGCCCCTGCGATTTTGTTCAGCGTACAGCTTGTATATTTTCATTCTTTCCAATCCTTTATGTCCGTTTCCCAGGCAGGTATGGGAGATGACGTGTTCACAAACTTCTTCAAAACAGTTATGCTTGCCATTTGGCAGTGTATAATTCCCATTTTGCTTATGTTTGTTCCTGCCGTTTTGCTTATTTTTTTGCATAAGCGGTTAGACCGAAAGCGCAAATTCGACCTAAAACGTACCATATATAACTTCACTGTTTTTCTTATGGTGCAGATTACCGTTATCTTGATGTTACCCATCGGCGGCACCACTGAACACTCCGCTTATGCCAACTATCATAACAACTGGGTGCTTGATCTCAGTATGGAAAAACTCGGACTTTTCACCACCACAGGAATAGACGTCAAATACTTCTTATTCGGAGACCTCACACCCGAGGAGGACGACGTACCCGATGTGTTTGTTCCTGTCGTACCCCCAGAGCAAGACAACACCGAACCCGACAATACCGAGCCTGATAACCCCGAGCCGACAGGCCCTATCGAGTACGGTGACAACGTGATCACGGGACTTGACTTTACCGCTTTGGCAGAAGCTGAGACAGACAAGACCGCAAAAAAGATATACAATTATTTGGCATCTGTAGAGCCTACCAAGAAGAACGAGTATACGGGTATGTTTGAGGGCTATAACTTAGTTCTTATTACCGCCGAATCCTTCTCCGTTCAGGGTATCCACCCGGAGCTTACTCCCACACTTTATAAGCTTGCCAACAGTGGCTTTAACTTCACTAACTATTGGGCAACTTACCCTTCAAATACCACCAACGGCGAATATACCAACTTGACAGGTCTTATGCCGGATATATCCAAGCCTAAGCAAAACGGCAGTTTCGTGTATTCAATAAGGAATACTATGAATATGAACATCGCAAATTGGTTTAACGCTCAAGGGGTGACCTCACGTGCCTACCATGACCACACCGGTGCTTACTATAATCGCAAAAAGACCCACCCCAATTTAGGCTACGTGTTCAAGGGCAGAAACGAGATAGGGGGGCTGTCCGGTTGGCCCGAATCTGACCTTGTTATGATGGAAAATACCGTGGACGAATATATAAACGACGATTGGTTCCACACCTACTATATGACCGTTTCGGGCCATCACAGCTATCAGTTCGGCGGCTACAACACTATGGCGGACAAGAATAAGAAGCTTGTGCAAGACTTAAAGATCAGCACTGAAGCTAAGGCATATCTTGCTTGCCACATTGAGCTCGATAAGGCGCTTGAATACCTGATCAACCGCCTTGAAGAAGCGGGCAAACTGGATAAAACGGTCATCGTTTTAACTACCGACCATTACCCTTATGGACTTACCGACTACTCATGGAAGCAAATGATAGGACACAGTCTCCAATGGGGCGGACTTGAGCGCTATGAGAGCGATTTGATAATTTGGAACTCCGCTATGGAAACGGTTACCGTAGACAAGCCCTGCAGTAATCCCGACGTACTTCCCACGTTGCTTAATCTGTTCGGTTTCGAGTACGATTCCCGTCTTTATTCCGGATGCGATATACTCTCCGACAGCTACGGCCTTGCTATGACGGCAAATCAAAGCTTCGTCACCGATAAGATCATTTATAACAGCCGTAACGAAAAAGTATATAAGCTTGATGAAAGCTTTGAGCTTCCTGAAAACTACTTGGATACTTATATTCAAATAGTAAAGAATCGCTTCAGCATTGCCGCAAGTATGCTGACAAACGATTTCTTCGCAAAACTTCCGCAAGACGCGATAGCCGCCGCCCAACGCGGTGATAATAACCGCACTCCGACAAACTAACCGATACCCCGCATTTGAAAATTTCAAATGCGGGGGTTTATATATAGGAGAAAAAAGCCCAAGCTGTGAGGCTTGGACTTTTTTGTATATAACGAACAGGTTTAATACAATTTCAAAGAAATACACATTTTATAAAGCGGTCGATTTATATAAATGTTCCGCTTTTATATAAAAATATGTAATTTTCATGCATTTTGAATATAAAAAATTCCCGTCTAACTTTGATGGAGTTAGACGGGAAATGTGGCGCAGGAAGAGGGATTCTTCTTGAAATTTTCAAAGCACCTCGGATAAAGAAAAGAGGTTGTGCTTTGAAAATTTCATCGGTCACCGCTCGAAAACGCTCCACCGGAGCCTTTTCTCGCTGCTTCGAATCCCTCAAATATTATTTACCAAACAAAAAACCGTGCACAGCACGGCTTTTTGTTTGGCGCAGGAAGAGGGATTCGAACCCCCGTGGGCTTGCGCCCAAACGGTTTTCAAGACCGCCTCGTTATGACCACTTCGATATTCCTGCGTATATATAAAATTGTAGAAAACAAAATGAAACAAACCTTAGGATTGGCTCCGCCTCGTTATGACCGGGTTGCGGTGCCCACAACGACTATACTATCATAATATCCGCGTTGTGTCAAGAGTTTTTTTGCATCGACTTAAGCACAAAAATTAATTTATCTTGATATCACGATAAAATAATTAACAAAAATTATACATATTTTTTCGAAAAAAATAAGAATTTTTTGTAAAATTAGCTAAAAATTTAACATTTTTTTACAAAAACATATTGCAGAAACGAAAAAACTTGTGTATAATGATAATAGCAAAATCATTTTTCCGGATTTTGAAAACGAAAAATATTTATTACAAAGGAGTTATACCCATGAACAAAACAGAACTTTTAAATGCCGTTGCAGCAGCGGCAGGTGTTTCCAAGAAGGACACGGAGGCAGTTGTAAAAGCAACTCTCGAAACCATTGCTAAGGCTATGGCTGAAGGCGACAAGGTTCAGCTCGTCGGCTTCGGTACATTTGAGACACGTGCTCGCGAAGCTCGCAATGCAAAAAATCCCCGCACGGGCGAGGTAATTAAAGTTGCCGCTTGCAAAGTTCCCGCTTTCAAGGCAGGCAAGGCTCTTAAAGACAGCGTAAATAAGTAATCAAAAAACGAGATGTCGCAAGACATCTCGTTTTGCCTTATGTTTTACGCAGAGGACGGCGTTTGCCGTCCTCATTTTTTAGGGCGTTGGGATATATTCTTTAAAGTTATTAAAAGAAAATTATTGAAAATCACCAAAAACGCCGATATTTTTCGAGAAATTGCACTAAAAGCCTTGACAAATGGTAAAATTTGTGTTACTATACCATACTGCCATTATAATCGAATTGTCTCGCCTAAATTCAGAAAGCGAATGCATCATAGCGCTTTTTCAAGTGCGGCGAAGCGGATAGGTAGGGGAAATACCGTGTTTTTTGTTCCTTTTGCACAAATCACTTTCGGTTTGTGTGAAAATTGCAAAAAACGATGCATAAAATTTTTTTCTCACCTTATTCGGTTTTTTAGCGAAGAAGAGCGGAATTTTCCGCGACAAGCGTTCAAATTCTTTGACAGAAACGGAGTGGACAAATTATGGTAACACCTCGCAAGCTTGGCAAGACCGAGCGCATGAGCTTTTCCAAAATAAACGAAAAGCTTGAGATGCCGAACCTTATCGGTATTCAGAAGGACAGCTATGAGTGGTTCATTAAGGAAGGAATGAAAGAGGTTTTGGAGGACGTTTCCCCCGTAACCGACTACACGGGCAATTTCAGCCTTTCCTTTATCGACTACGCTGTTGACACAAATCCCAAGTATAACGTTGAGGAGTGCAAGGAGAGAGACGTAAACTACGCGGTGTCTCTCAAGGTGACTGCACGCCTTACGAACAACGAGACGGGCGAAGTTAAGCAAAACGATATTTTCATGGGCGATTTCCCGCTTATGACGGAAGACGGCACCTTTATCATCAACGGTGCGGAGAGAGTTGTTGCTTCCCAGATCGTTCGTTCTCCCGGTATGTATTACGAGTCGCAGATGGACAAGTCGGGCAAAAAGCTCTTTCTTTCCACCGTTATTCCCTACAGAGGTGCGTGGCTTGAATACGAGACCGACGTAAACGATATTTTCTACGTAAGAATAGACAAGAACAGAAAGATTCCCGTAACCGTGCTTTTGCGTGCACTCGGTCTTTGTGAAGACCATCAGATCGTGGAGTTCTTTGGCGAAGATCCCAAGATATTGAGCACAATAGCAAAGGACGGTATGAACGTTGCTGCGCAAGACCACAGCTCTACCCCCGAGGCAGAGGCTTTGAAAGAAATATACAGAAAGCTCCGTCCCGGCGAGCCCGCTATGGTGGACAGCGCGCGTCAGCTCGTTGATAATCTTTTCTTTGATCCCAAGAGATACGACCTTTCCAACGTCGGACGCTATAAGTTTAATAAGAAGATGTCCCTCACCGCAAGAATCACGGGACACGAACTTGCAGAGGACGTATTCTCAAGAGTAACGGGTGAGCTTCTCTTTACGAAGGGTACCGTTTTGACGGAAGAAAACGCGCAACTTATCGACGATAACGCCGTAAACGAAGTTGTTTTGAAGATAAGCTTCGAAAGCGGCGAGGAGCCCCGTATTATTAAAGTGGTAGGAAACGGCACGGTAAGACTTGCGGCGTTTGTTGATTTCGATCTTTCCCACGTTGACCTTCGCGACAGAGTCGATTATGCGGTTCTTTCCGAGATATTGGAAAGCTGCGAAACGGAGGAGCAGATAAGAGAGCAGTTCTTCGAGAGAAGATACGAGCTTTGCCCCAAGCACATCACGAAAGCGGATATTTTCGCTTCCGTTAACTACTTAAACTGCCTTGAGTACGACGTCGGAACGACAGACGACATCGACCACCTCGGCAACAGACGTCTTCGTTGCGTAGGCGAGCTTTTGCAAAACCAGATGAGAATAGGATTTTCCAGAATGGACAAGAGCATTAAGGAAAGAATGTCTATTCAGGATACAGCCGAGCTCACACCTCAATCCATTATAAATATACGTCCCGTCGTATCCGCTATCAAGGAGTTCTTCGGTTCATCGCCCCTTTCGCAATTTATGGACCAGACAAACCCCTTGTCCGCACTTACACACAAGAGACGTCTTTCAGCTCTCGGTCCCGGCGGTCTTTCAAGAGACAGAGCTTCTTTCGAGGTGCGTGACGTTCACTATACACACTACGGAAGAATGTGTCCCATCGAGACTCCCGAAGGTCCCAACATCGGACTTATATCCTCTCTTGCAATTTATGCGAAGACGGATATTTATGGCTTCATTATCGCGCCCTACCGTAAGGTAGTTGACGGTATCGTTACGGACGAGGTCGAATATATGACTGCGGACGTCGAGGATAAATACGTCGTAGTTCAGGCAAACGAGCCGCTTAATCCCGACGGAAGCTTCGTAAACGATAAAGTCATCGTTCGTGAAGTCGGCGAAATTATGGAAGTTGACAAGTCCAAGGCGGACTATATGGATATTTCTCCCAAGATGGTTGTTTCGGTTGCTACCGCGATGATCCCCTTCCTTGAAAACGACGA
>CALCTE010000198.1 GCA_937893885.1 uncultured Clostridia bacterium
CTACAGCACGTTTAACGGACGAAAAGCGAATCAAGTTATTGTCGGCAATTACTTTCAATATCGTAAGAAAACCTGCCTTAGTACCGTAATCTGCATTTTCGCAGATGACTTGGCGGAGTCCCTCTTGAAGTCGTGCAGCAAGAAGCAACTTTCCGAGGAGTTCGTGAAAATCAGCTCTGTGGCTGAAAAGAACACCGCGTACAAGCTCGTTTGTCATCATCCCCGAACCGTTTTCTTCGGTCAGAATGCGACGAACTGCTTCTTCCACCTTGCTATTGTGATGGTCAAGTGCGTATGCTACCTGCCAACCCGTGTATCCGCATCCGCGCCAAGCATATTCGTCAAGGAAAGCTTGGGCTTCTTCGGGGAGCTCTCTGTTCAAAACCTTTTCAATAGGCTCATCGATCAGATTCATATACGACGCGCCGTATTGGCGAATGATATACGCAAGTTTTGATGCGTACGCGCCGTTTCCTTTTGCTCTGAACGACCTTCTGCCGTAAGAATCCGAGTAAGGATATTCTTGCAACCTATCCGCGAAATACAAAACAACGTCCTTTTCGCGGCTTGGAATTGCCAAGTCAAAAAGCCATCCCAATTTCTTCGATACGTATTCCGAGGGAACGGTGCTCGGATTTCTCATTGCCGTAATAAGATCGGAATATATTGTCTGATCCACGGAATGCCCTTGGTTTCTGAAAAAATCATATTGCGCATTGCTCAAACGCTCTTTGAGTGTTTCCTCACGCTTGCGCGCGATCTCTGCATATTTAACCGCAAGTGCTTTCTTTCTCGCGGCTTCTTCGTGCTTATCTGCCATACCACGTCCTCCTTTACCACATTCTGCCCGAAAGCATTGTAAGTCTTACAAACGTAAAGACATCGCCTTCGGATATATCGATCTCGGCATCGAGATCTGTAATTTCATCATTACCCTTAAACACGCGCACGAGCCCATCCGTCACCGCATCAATCGCTGTTTGGATGGCTTTTGCCTCGTCTATCTCGTTTTCGTTGTAATGTACTCCAAAAGCAAATTTGCCTATCTCGCGCATCCCATCAAACTGCTCGTCCGTAAGCGGTGCAGTATTATTTGCATTGTTTGCGCGTGCGCTGTATGCATCTAAGCAAGATTTCACCGATTCTTCGATCAGCTCCCGAAAAGTGCGCGGTGTCTTGCCGAGTACAAACGGGTACTCTTTCACCTTTTTCGTTACGTTGCCCATATGCTTTAGGGCAACGTATATTTGAATACTTTTGCTTTTATTTCTGTTAATAAAGTTTTATATGTATTAAATGTTAAATCAAATTGTTCTTTATTAGATTTTAACTCAACACCAAATATATCTTGAAATCTTGTAGCATATTCTGTAAGATGAAAAAATGTATATCTGCATTTCTATGAAAAGACTGTTATTCATATCGATGTTTCTTTCTTTAAGCCTTGTTTTAAGATCGCAGTTTAGTGATTGCGCGCAGATTCCTAACAGCGATTTTGAGCAATGGAATAGTGTTGGCACCAAAAACGAGGAGCCTTTGCAATGGCATTCGTTTAAATCTTCGACTGGACCATTTTCATCTCTATTGATGCAACAAGTTGAACGACATACGGAAATTCGTCCTGAAAGTAAAGGAAAATACTCGGCGAGGATATTTTCAAGGTCGATAGTGGGAATTACTGCAAACGGTAATCTTACCAATGGTCGCCTCAATGCTGGTAGCATGTTTCCTGCTGGAAAGAAAAATAATAACTACACTCAACGTGATTCGGAGTTTT
>CALCTE010000199.1 GCA_937893885.1 uncultured Clostridia bacterium
TAAGAACCCAAATACAAGAGATCGCCTGAGAAATGATGGTAGCAAGTGCCGCACCCCTTACACCGAGGTTACAGCCGAAAATGAAAATGGGGTCAAGAATAATGTTGCTGACCGCACCGATCAGCACCGTCATCATACCAACCTTGGCAAAGCCCTGGGCGGTGATGAACGCACCCATACCGAGGGTAAGCTGAACAAAGATCGTGCCGATGGCGTAAATGTTCATATAGTCGGTGGCGTAACCGATGGTATTCTTGCTCGCACCGAACATCAAAAGCAGATCCTCGTTCCAGATCAACAACACGGCGGTAAGAATTGCGGAGAGAATGAGCTGAAGGGTAAAACAGCCGCCCAGAATCTTTTCGGCGGATTCGTTATCGCCCTTGCCCATATAGATGGACGCCCTTGGCGCCCCGCCGGAGCTGATGAGAGCCGCAAAAGCGGATATGATCATAATGATGGGCATACATACGCCAACACCCGTCAGCGCCAAACTGCCGTCCCCAGGCATGTGACCGATGTAAATACGGTCAACGATGTTGTAGAGCATATTAATGAGCTGAGCTACCACTGTCGGTAGTGCCAACTTAAACAGCAGCTTTCCGATCGGAGCAGTTCCCAGCATCTCTTTGTTGTCGTTCATAGTATCATTCCTTGCCGTTTGTGTTTCATAATCATTAGAAGATTATACTCCATAATTGTGAACATTTCAATTACTTTTCGGCATCTCTGTGCTAATAGGAAATTACCGACCGAACTTCGAATAAAATGGAAAACCGACTAATTCAAAGCGACACCTTAGATTAGCCGGTTTATGATTTTGGTTCTAAACATTAAGAATTAACCGAGTAATCCTTTTTAAAGCCGTGTGCTCCGAAAATTTGCCATTGTCCAACTCCGAGACGTTGCATCACTGCCTTGCGTTCCTCGGCGCACAGCTTAGGATCGGTATCTACGGATGTCATCAAAATCGGAGCATACTGATTATATTCCGCTTGCTCCTTCGTTAAACCGTGGACATTGATATAAATATCTCCCGTGAAAGCAATATGATGGGTATAATCAATCAGAACGATCTCTCCGGGTAAATGACCGCCTCTGCCTTCATACACTTCAAAATGCATTTCACCGAAATCAAAGAAACCGATTTGAGTAAGCGGTTCGGACAAATTTTCATAATCAGTCCAAGGAACCGTGATTTTTTCGGGGTTGACCGCTTTGTAAGATGTAAGGATCTTACAGATATTGATATACGGTTTGTGAAGCGGATTTTCTTCGCGGTATCCATCGTTTCCCAAAAATTCATTTTTTAAGCAAAGCGCAGTTTTGCCGCTTGCAATCACTTGATCAAACAACGACAGCAGACCGCAATGATCAACGTCGGCGTGGGTAACAAGAATGGTTTTCTTTACGTTATCAAAATCGGGGACAACCTTTCTGAAAACCTCCAGCATTTCATCCTGATAACAAGCATAGCCGCTATCTACAAACAGATAATTGTCCTCACTTTTTATGATGATGGTGTTGCTTCCGCAGGGAGGTTCAATTAAGGTGATCTCGGTGCTTTCGGTTAGCTTATGGGTGCTGATTCTCGGCATAAACGCTCTACCTTTGGAAGCACCCAGTAATTCTGCAAATTTACTTATGCTATCGAACGTTCTGTAGGGTGATAACCCTTGCTCGTCCAGCGTCTGCATAGCAAGATTAACATGAACCAAAAGTTCCTGACTGACATCCTGCGAAAGTCCCATTGTCTTGGAAAGGCCCATAACGTAATTGCTGTAAAAAATACTGTTATCATAAACCTTTTCGGAACTGTTATAATCGATCACACGCACGCGGCATAGTTCTTCAGCTTCTTTGAGAAAAGCAGATATTTTATCAATATCTTCAACATACAATCCCATCTTAAAATATTGATGATCGCTACCGTTTTCTTGCGAGCTGATATAAGAAATATTAAAATTAAAATCATTGATAAGCGTTAGAACATTTGTGACGCTTCCGGGAACATCTTCAAGGCAAAACTCAATTAAGACAACGCTTGTTTTGCTTGCATTGTTTTGCAGATACCCGATTTTTTCAAGCTCTACATCGGCTTTTTTCAATTGTTCTTCCGTACCCTCGGCATCAATAAACAAAGTGTGAGAATCCACAGCCTTATTATAGCTTACACGGGTAATATTGATTCCCAAAGCGGAAAAGCATTTGCTTGCTTTCAAAAATGCACCGATGTGATTAGGCATGGAAGTAACATACGTCTTTTTCATTGTATCACCTGAATATACAAAGCCTTGCGACTTGTTGTTTTGCTGTCTGTTTGAGAATTATACCACTATTTTCAATGGAAATCAATTAATTGCGGAAATTTATATTATTCCATATCTGAAAGGATA
>CALCTE010000200.1 GCA_937893885.1 uncultured Clostridia bacterium
GGTCTTTCTTTCCCCTTTCGTCCATTAAAGGTCTTGGCAAGGTGCGTTTTGGCTGGTTTTCGGAATTTTTTTGAAAATTATTTTTTCTGTCGCTCATATAGCGTCTCCTTTCAATTCGTTTCTGGTGGATTTCCTTCTGCGAATTGAAAGGGCGGCGAGCGACAACGAAATATGCGAAAACGCAAAATGCGCCCGCCCGCGAAAAGACGCGGACAAGCGCACAAAGAATTGTAAACAGTATTAAGTTGATTTGTCAGTTCATACTCATAGCCGTAATATCCCGACGGTGGGTGATAGCTTTTTTTGACCGTAGGATATTAGGCGGGTGAGTATTGAAAAAAATTAACACGGCGTACCTCCATTAGATACCGCCGTGTTCGGTTAGTAAGTCGTCATTGGTTTGTGGTAAACGCAAAGAAACGGCGGCTTGATATTTCAAACCGCCGTTTCACTTTCCGCAAATAACGCAACAAACAATAAGTATGTGAAATCTCACGGTTTGTCGGCTCTGCGTCTATGCGTCTGGCTCTAATACTTGTATTCGTTTTGATTGAATAACCTCTACTTGAAAATCTTGGACATTGACAAGACTTTCATTTTTGCATTTCGGGCAATATAGCGGAAAGTTTTTTACTTCTGTATCAGCCCGTATTTTGTTGCGGGTTTTATTTTGGCATATAGGACACAATAACCATTCCGTTCTATCCATTTCATCACCCATTAACTAACACACCCTTGCATTGATCGGGAATGTTTATCAAATCTGTATTGCTGTTTTCTGACAAGGTAGGAACACAACAAAGCAATTCCCACCATTATCAATCCGACAATAATAATTCCGCTTATTGCACCTTGTTCGTTCAATAACAAACTTGTAGCTGATACGGGAATAGTTGTTGATACGATTTTCAAGGGCGTTATGCCGATGAAATAATATATTGCAGATGGAATAACGACCACACCCGCCGAAGCTACATACGATGTGCTGACGCGCTTTTGCTTTGAGGACACAAACATAACAATGCACCCCACACAGCCCAACATAAGCAAACGGAATATGTAAAGCAATATCAAGAATACCGCTATATTGCAACCTATCGGGAATTTTTCAAACATCGAAAGACTTTGTATCGGTGCGGCAAGTGTGGCGGGTGTGCATACGGTAAAGAGATTATATATCTCTGTTCCATAAATAACCGCCCATACAATGACCGATGATATATAGCAAATTCCAAACTTGCGGAGCAACAGCTTTTTTCTGCCATTTACGAATGATGTAATCAACATATCCGTTCCACATTGTTTTTCGTAAGAGAATATTCCTGCAAGTAAAAGCGACAAGCAAAGTACCGCTATCATAGCCGCCTTTTGCTGATTGTTTTGCGTATTATCTCCGTAAACCCTTTCGTATGGTGTTTCGTACAGAAGCCACGGAGATATGCCGTGTTTCTCTTTGAGCGTTTCAAGTTCTGTTATGCGTTCCCTGACAATATTCAAAGCCTTATTTTGTAACTTTGCGCTTTCGTTTGCCGACTCGTAAACGTAATATTCTTCGTACTCTATTTCGCCCGCAAGGTATTTTTGATTTGCTTCTTCGTATGCGCTTATGGTAGTGTCAATTTCATCTTGCATTTCTTGGAGCTTGGCATAGGTTTTATCGGTGATCTCACCTTCAAGCGACATAATGATTCTTTCTGCCGCCGCTTCTTCTTGTGTTTTTGGAAGGACACTTGATACAAAAACAAGTCCGGGTACCAATACGGCAAGCAAGAGTAAGATAACAACGCCCTTTTGAATAAACAGCACTTTGTAACATTCCGTTCCGAACAAGCGAAGTTTAGCTAAAATCGCGTCGATTCCTTGATTTGCAAAATCAACGTATTTTCCCAAATAATTATGTGTCGCCATAGGCTTTTTCTTATATCCGACAAGCAGATACAAGCCAACTAATACAACAATGATCGGTATGATCGCGCTGAATGAAATTGTCCGTATTGAGAACGGATAACCGAACAGATCAATGTTCAAATAGTTTACATACAGTTCCGACAGGCTGATATATGTAAACACATTAAAATACTTGAATATGTTAAAACCACTTTGAACGGGCAAAAAGGTGTATAACACATATTCAATTCCCATAAACGCGACGGCGGCGATCAAAGACACCTTTACGTTTTCAATGGCGGCAAGCAGTAGGTTTATAAGGAGTGCAACGAGAAATAGCGTAATTACTCGGAATAACAAATATTCAACCAATATTTCGCCTACGCTCAAAGCTACGGGGAGTTTTCCGAAACTTGCGATTGATTGTATAGGTCGGGTTAAATCACCAATCCCACCGTACACAAAATTGCATATCAGTAAATTTGTTCCGTAGAGCAATACGGTTATGAATAAGGACGTAAGAAACAAAAGCCCTATCCTTTTTCCGTGAAGCTGTACGCGCCCGTTGGGTGTTGCATAGACAAGGCTCCATAATCCTTTTTTCCTCTCGGCTAAAAAAGATATACAAACGATTGCAAGTAACACCACACCGAAATAATCCGTCAATCGAAAGCTCATAAACGCATTGATCGAGCTATCATTATCCAACAGTAGCGTAATTCCCGACAACACTTTGAAATCCTCTGCGGTTTTATTGATATTTCGATTTGTAAAGCTATCGGCTGAATTAAAGATACTGAAATTAAGCAGCTTATCTTTGTTGGCTTCTATCGTGGCAAGATAATCGTCATAGCCGTTTATATGATTTAACTGCGCTATAAGTGCCGTTGCCGCCACTTTATCCGCGCCCGTTAGCTCTGTGAGTTCTGCGGTCAACTCCGTTTGCGCTTCTATGGGGTCGGTGTTTTTATATTGAGTTAGCAAATTTATGTACTTTGAGTAGCATTCTTTCGCGTCCGTGTCGTTGCCAATCGTCATTTGACCGTCGGTATTCCAAATAATCTCATTTGCTACCGAAAGATCAAGCCCGTAATCGTTTTCTTTCTGCTCATTGTAAAAAAGAACGGCATTGATAATCAGAATTGCAATCAGCCCGAACAGAAATGTTCGGTTTGTAAAGACACGTTTCAGTTCTTGCATACTAACGCCCCCTTACTCTCCGAGATAATATAAATACACATCTTCCAATGTCAAATGCTCCGTAACATTTCTGCCTTCGTCGGGTAGATCATCACCGATCACCCGCACCCACGTTTCATTGTTGCGCTGAAAAACATTGCCTACTTTGTATTTGCTTTGCATTTCATCGAGTTTATCGGCGGGGCAAGGCAATTCCTTGACCTTACCGAAAACGCTGTTTGTCAGTTCTATCGGCGTTCCCACATCGACCAAATTGCCTTTTTTCATCAAGATAATTTTATCGGAGATTGATTCAATATCGCTGACAATATGCGTTGCCAACAAAATGATTTTATCGCGCGAGAGCGAGGAAATAAAGTTGCGTATGCGTATTCTTTCTTTTGGGTCAAGTCCTGCGGTAGGCTCGTCCAACAGTACCACTTTGGGATCTCCGAGCAGAGCTTGCGACAAAAGGACGCGCTGTTTCATACCGCCTGAAAAGCCGCCCATTTTCTTATGCTTAACGTCGGTTAGGTTGGTGATTTCAAGTAGTTTATCAATATCCGCTTTTGCTTGTTTTTTGGGAATACCTTTTAACTCTGCCATATAGAACAGAAAGCTATATGCCGTCATTTGCTCATAAAATCCTTGTTGTTGCGGCATATAGCCGAGTACCTTGCGAAAGTCTTTACCCATTTTCAAAATATCTGTTCCGTCAAAAAGAATTTTGCCGTCGCTTCGGGATATATTGTCGGTCAGTAAATTCATCATTGTACTTTTTCCCGCGCCGTTTCTTCCGATGATGCCCACGCGGTCATCCCTTAAAACGGTGTAGGAAAAATCGCGGATAATGGTCTTCCCGCCGTAGCTTTTTGAAACATGCTCAAGCTCAACGGTTTTGCGGCCCAATCGCGACGCACCCGCGGTAATCGAAACCGCGCTGTTCGTCTCAGGCGCTTCCTGGGCCTTCAAGGCTTCATATCTTGCGATGCGCTCGGCGCTTTTGGTGGAGCGGGCGCGGCAGCCGCGCATGATCCATTCCCGTTCCACCCGCAAAATAGCCTGGCGCTTGCGCTCGCTGGCTTCCGCCATTTCGGCACGCTGCTCTTTCAGTTCCAGATATTTGGAGTAGTTGGCTTCGTAGTGATACAGCTTTCCCCGGGAAAGCTCCGTAATGTGGTTGACCACCCGCTCCAGGAAGTAGCGGTCATGGGTCACCATAATGAGACCGCCCCGGAAAGACCGGAGCCAGTCTTCCAGCCAGGCCACCATTTCGCTGTCTAAGTGGTTGGTAGGCTCGTCCAGAATCAGGATGTCTGCAGGGTGCACCAGGGC
>CALCTE010000201.1 GCA_937893885.1 uncultured Clostridia bacterium
GGGATATTTACCGTTGATGCTCTCGCGGCAGAACTTACGCGGGGAGGTGAGCACAAATGATGAAGAATATTGCTTTAGGACAATACTACAGCGCAAATTCACTGCTTCACGCGCTCGACCCGAGAACAAAGCTCGTTTCGGGATTTGTGTTCATTATTATTGTGTTTTTTGCGGATAATCTGCCCACCTATATTTTGAGTATAGGCTTTTGCCTTGCACTTGCGGCACTTTCGAAGATACCGCTTCGCCAGCTTCTAAAAAGCTTAAGACCGCTTATTTTTATCGTTGCCTTCACGTCGTTTTTTAATATTTTCTGGACAAAGGGTGAGATACTTTTAACCCCCGAAAACTTCTTTATAAAAATATACCTCGAAGGGCTCATCGCAGCACTTTATATGGTGCTCAGGCTTGTTTCACTTGTTATGGGAACGCTCGTTTTGATAAGCTATACGACGACACCTATAGCGCTTACACACGGTATAGAGAGCCTTCTTTCACCTCTTGCAAAGCTTAAAGTTCCCGTACATGATTTTGCGATGATGATGTCAATAGCGCTTCGTTTTATACCTACTCTTATGGAGGAGACGGACAAAATAATAAATGCACAAAAGGCAAGAGGTACGGATTTTGAAACGGGAGGCCTTATAAAAAAGGCGAAGGCGTTTATTCCCATTATGATACCGCTTTTCGTCTCGGCGTTTCGAAGAGCCGACGAGCTTGCGACTGCTATGGAATGCAGATGCTATAACTCCGACGTAGGCAGGACGAGAATGAACGTATTAAAGTTTCGTAAAAAGGACATTTTGTTTTTTGCTTCCGTGTTAATTTACGCCACTGCGTTTATTCTGCTCACAAGCGGAGTAGGGCTTGTTCCTTTCGGGGATTTTTTACCCGAGATATTATTGTAATCTTGCGCAAATTTTGCCGCAAATAAAAATAATTTTTTAAAGTTATTTTAAGGATTTTCACTTAAAATGTTATTACGGAATTTGTGAAAGGAGACCTGCTATGAATCATAAGGTGTTGATCATCGATGGTGATAGGACCTGCGCTACGGCTTTAAAGGAAGCTTTGGAAAAAGAAAAGCATGAGGTAGCTATATCTGAAAACGGTGCGTCAGCAATGGGTGCGTTCAAGCTTTTCTCGCCTGACGTGGTGGTTATGGAAAGCGCGCTTGAGGCAAAAGACGGTTTGCAGCTTCTTCGCGAAATACGGTCTATATCATCAAAGCCCGTAATTATGGTTAGCGAAAGAAGTGACGTTTTCGATAAAGTGTTGGCTTTGGAGATGGGCGCGGACGATTACGTTGTAAAGCCATACGACACAAAAGAGATAACTGCACGCATCAAGGCGATAATGCGCAGATACGCGCTGGGACATACCGAAGACGAAACGGTAAAGCATGACGGTATGGAAATAAGCCTTCAAAGATATGTGCTGAGGCTTCAAAGCAAATTTGTTAGTATGCCGCCTAAAGAACTGGAGCTTCTTTATCATTTGGCGGCAAACCCAAACAGAGTTTTCACAAGAGATCAGCTGCTTGATAAAATTTGGGGATACGATTATATCGGCGACTCAAGAACGGTTGACGTACATATAAAGCGAATAAGAGAAAAGATTGAAGGTGTCTCGGACAAGTGGGAACTCAAAACGATATGGGGCGTGGGGTATAAATTCGAGCTTGCAAACGAGTAAAGCAAAGAGGAGATATAATATGGATAACAATTTGAATAACAATAACCAAAATAACGAGCAAAAGCCGTGGGAAACGGAGCAAAGCGAGCCTGTATCGGAAAAAAAGCCGTGGGACGCTCCTGTTGATACCGATGACTACGTTCCGCCTGTATATGAAAAAAGGGGGACGGTCAAAGAGCCGGAAGAAATAAAGGCACCCGAAGAACCTGAAATTCCCGAAACACCTGCAGAGCAGGAGGTTTTCTCACAGTCACAAACGCCCTCACAGCCCGAAATATCCGAGGAACCCAAAATTCCGGATTTCAATTCACAGCACTACGTGCCGCCTTACTACAACTCGGCAAGCTCAAGCAAAGGCAATCCTAAAAAACCGAAAAACAGAGTTCCCGTTATAGTTCTTTCCGTTGTTTGCATAGCTTGTGTTTTGCTTTTGACGGCAATGTTTTTCGTGATACGGGCAAATGATTGGAAAAGTCCCGAAACTCCAAATGACGACGGACAAAACGTAACGGATACGCCTGACGCTTCCGATAAAGAAGCAAACGGCGACGGAATACAAAACGGAGATGACACTCCCGCTACCGGTGACGGCAATGTTGGCGTAGACATCGAGATTGAAGACACCGAAGGCAAGAAAGAGCTTGATTACGGTGCTGTTTACGAAAAGTGCGCACCTGCTGCAGTAGGCATACTTTGCACAAAAAACGTGCAATATTCCAGTATGTTCGGACAGACAACCACATACGAGCAACCTTACGTTGGAAGCGGATTTATTATTGACGAAGACGGATATATCGCAACAAATGCCCACGTCGTAGAAGAGATGGACACCATAAAGGTATATCTTGCAGACGGCACGGCGCTTGACGCGACGCTTATCGGATACGACGACCTTTCGGACATAGCTGTCTTAAAGGTAGAAAGCGAAGAGAAACTTCCTGTTATGGAATTCGGAGACAGCTCCGTTTTGAAGGTCGGCGACATCGTCACCGCCATCGGAACGCCTGCGGATATCTCCCTTGCGGGAACGTTTACACACGGTATCATTTCTGCCGTTGACAGAGAGGTCGTACTTGATGAAAACGGCGTTAAAAAGACGATGCGCCTTTTGCAGACAGACGCAACCATCAACCCCGGTAACTCCGGCGGGCCGCTTCTTAATATGCACGGTCAGGTCATAGGCATCAACACCTTAAAGCTCACCGATGAATTTGAGGGAATCGGTTTTGCCATACCGAGTATGTATGCAAAGAACGTGGTCGAGGCTATCATCAAAAACGGAGGCAACGTTGATTTCGACCCCGAAAACGGATACGTCTCCGTCGACGAGACACCGCAAATGGGAATTGCAAACAGCCAAGAGATAACTAAATATATGTCATCAGTATACGGTGTCCCCACGGGAGTACAGATACTTCTTCTTGAGCAGGGCTGTTCACTTGAAAAGAGCGGCGCGAGAGTAGGAGATATAATCACCGAAATGAACGGCGTAAAAATAAACACTCTCGACGAGCTTCGAGAGCAAAGAGATAAAGTTAAGCCCAGAGAGGAAGCAACCGTTAAGGTATACAGAAACGGCGAATATTACGATATAACCTTTAAAATGGGAAGCAACATTTCAACAAAATAAAAGAACAAGGTCGGAAAACGAATAGTTTTCCGACCTTTGCTTTATGTAACAGAAAACGCTCCGTGAGAAACGGAGCGTTTTTAGTTAATTCTTTAATTTTTCGATAGACGCTTTAAGTCTTGCAAGTGTTTCTTCCTTACCGAGTATCTCTGCTATCTCCGTAGAGCCGCCGGGGGTCATAGCTTTACCGCTTATTGCAATGCGAAGCGGGAACATGACCTTACCGTTTTTCATTTCGTTTGCTTCTGCAAACGAAACCTGAAGCTCTTGTAAAGCATCGTGCGTAAAGTCGCATTCTTCGAGTAAGGGAAGGAGCTTTTCCAAAACGGGAAGCGAGCTTTCCGCATCCGTCTTCATCTTTTTGTTAAAATAAAGCTCTTTGTCAAACTCGGGCATTTTTGCAAAGAAGTCTATCATATCGGGAATCTCGTTTAAGGTCTGGATTCTCGTTTTGAGAAGGAGTGCTATTTTTGCCGAGTCGAGTTTTCCTTCGGTTATCTTGTCAATATAGGGCTTTGCGATTTCGCAAAATTCCTCGTCGCTCATAGCCTTGATATATTCTCCGTTGAGCCACGAAAGCTTCTGAATATCGAATATAGCGGGGGATTTAGAGATCCCGGAAAGCGAAAACACCTCGCAAAGTTCTTCAAGCGAATATTTCTCTCTGTCACCGCCGGGGCTCCAGCCGAGAAGCGCAACATAGTTGAGGATTGCCTTTTTCAAAAATCCCATATTGAGAAGATCTTCGTATGTGGGGTCGCCGTGGCGCTTTGACAGCTTATGCTGTGCGTCACGCATAACGGGAGATACGTGGATATATACGGGGCAGTCCCAACCGAACGCCTTGTAAAGAAGGTTGTACTTGGGCGTGGAGGAGAGGTATTCGATACCTCTTACGACGTGCGTGACGTTCATCGAGTGGTCGTCGATAACATTTGCAAAGTTATACGTGGGCATACCGTCGCTCTTTATGAGTATCTGGTCTTCAAGCTCGTCGTTGGGAACGGAAACGTCGCCGAATATTTCGTCGTGGAATCCCGTCGAGCCTTCCTCGCGGGGCATCTTTTGACGTATAACGAAGCTTTTGCCTTCGGCGAGATATTTTTCGACGGTTTCTTTAGGAAGACGCGAGCATCTTCCGTCATACTTTTTGAAGCCCTCACCGGCTTCCTCGTCCTCGTTTTTTTCGCAGAAGCAGTAGTATGCAACTCCAAGCTCAACGAGCTTTTTTGCGTAATCCATATACATTCCCATACGCTCGCTTTGAATATAAGGGCCATAGGGACCGCCGATGTCGGGACCTTCGTCCCAATTAAGTCCGACGTCCTTAAGCGCAGAATATATCTTCTCCGTTGCGCCTTCAACGTATCTTTCTCTGTCGGTATCCTCAATACGCAAAACAAACTTTCCGCCTCCGCCGAGAGACTTCGACTTTGCGATAAGATACGTGTAAAGTGCGGTACGGAGGTTTCCTATATGCATAAAGCCTGTGGGGCTTGGTGCAAAACGTGTTCTGATAGTCATAAATTTCTCCTTATATTAAAACTTTTCTAAAAGCCACGAGGCTATATATTCAATGAGAACGCAAGCAAGGGGTGGGAATCCGACGATTATAAGCGTTTTCAGAATGTTACGCATCTTTTTTATAAACTTTTCATCGGGCTTTCTATCACTTTCGTCTTGCGACGCGTATTTCGCATTACAATAAGCGTTGATTATCACTGCCGCCGAAAGACAGGGCAGCGCTATCCATACGTAAAGATGTATCACCCATAAAAGCTGTTCTTTTATTGAAAGGTAGTAAAGTGCAACGCAGAGCGCGCTCCATAAAATAAGTGCGAGCAAAAGCCACGCCTTTCGGGAGCCGCGTTCTATCTTTGGATATTCCTTATTCTTATTGGTTTTCTTCTTGCGGTTTTTCTTTTTCATCTTTAGCCTCTGCCATATCTGTTATGAACAAGCCATCTTCGTCTTGTGCATTTTTTGACCAAATTATTTTTCTTGGGCAAACGCTTTCGCATTTACCGCAATGTGTACATTTATCGTAATCTATATGTGCTACGAAATTTTCTACGGTTATGGCGCCGACGGGGCAGTTTTTCTCGCAAAGACGGCAGCTTATGCAACCGACTTCGCAATAGCTTCGCGTTTTCGCGCCCTTTTCAACGGACATACAACCGACCCAATATTTCGCTTCGAAGGGAATGAGCTTAATTATTTCCTTGGGACAAGCCGCAACGCATGCACCGCAAGCCTTGCACGCATCGTAATCCACGGCGGCGACGCCGTCGTGAATGTGTATCGCACCGAAGGGGCAAGCCTTAACACAAGTTCCAAGTCCAATACAGCCGTTAGGGCACATTTTGTTTCCGCCCGCAAGCTTTGAAGCGGCAACGCAATCGTCAATGCCCTCAAGAATATACTTCTTTTTCGCAAGCGAATTCGTTCCACTGCACATAACTTGTGCGCGGAATCTGACGGTAGGCTCTGCCGTAAGTCCCATTATATACGATATTTTTTTGGCAACTTCGTCTCCGCCTGCTACGCAGAGGTTGCATTTTTCACCCGATTCAACGATAGCTTTTGCGTAGTTCGTGCAGCCGGGATAGCCGCATCCGCCGCAGTTTGCGGACGGAAGGACGTCTGTTATTTCGTCGATACGCTTATCCTGCTTTACGTGAAAGACTTTTGATGCAAGCGAGAGCAAAAGACCGAGCGCACCGCCCAACGCAATAAAGCACAGACAAGCAATAAAAATTTCGTTCATAGTGTTTCCTTTGTTTCACGTGATTTAGATTAAAGCTTTAAGCCTTGGAAGCCCGAAAATGCCATCGCGATAAGAGCGGCGGTTACGAGCACGAGAGGCATACCTTCAAAAGCTTTCGGAGGATTTGCCAAAACCAACCTCTCTCTAACGCCCGCCATAACGAGCAAGGCAAGAGTGAAGCCTATAGCCGAGAAGAAGCCGAATGCAGTAGATTGAACAAAGTCGAATCCGTACTGTATGTTCAAAAGGCACGCGCCGAGTACGGCACAGTTTGTGGTTATGAGCGGAAGATATATGCCGAGCGCATTATACAGCGCGGGTACGAACTTGCGAAGGAACATTTCGATAAGCTGTACCAAGGAGGCGATTATCAAAATAAAGCCGATGGTCTGGAGATATTCAAGGTTATAGGGTATGAGCACGTATGAGTTAAGTGCATAGGTCGCTATTGACGCGACGGTTATGCAAAAGGTGACCGCCATTCCCATACCGAAGGCGTTTTTGGGGTTGTTCGATACCCCAAGAAATGGGCATATACCCAAAAAGCGCGAGAATATGAAGTTTTGTATAAGTACGGCAGTAATTGCAATTACCGCAATAGAGGTCGTTTCATTCATTTGTCTTTACCTCTTTTCGTCAATGCTTGGACGCCGGCAAGTAAGAATCCGAATACTAAAAATCCGCCTGCGGAAGCCGTAAGCATTCCCATGCCGTCAAGTCCGGGTATCTTATATCCGAGTATGCTGCCTGCTCCGAGAAGCTCTCTTATAAATCCGACAAGGCTTACCGCCAAGGTATAGCCAAGACCCATCGCGATGCCGTCAACTGCAGAGGATAATACGCCGTTTTTTGATGCAAAGGCTTCGGCTCTTGCGAAGATTATGCAGTTTACTACGATAAGCGGAATGAATATTCCCAGCGACTTGTCAAGAGAGGGGAGATACGCTTTTATAAGAAGCTGTACAGCCGTCACAAAGCCGGATATTACCACTATGTACGCCGCTATTCTTATTTGAGAGGGAATTATCTTGCGAAGAAGTGAAATGAACACATTGGAGCATACGAGCACAGCCGTGACGGCGATGCCCATTCCAAATGAATCTTTGAGATTCGTGGTTATCGCAAGAGCGGAGCAAGCTCCCAGAAGTTGAATCAAAACGGGGTTGTTCGTTATGACGCCTTCTTTGAATTTCGCCATCAAGTTTTTCATTTTGCCTGCTCCTTTCTTAAAAAGTCAAGGTAATCGTTTACCGCGCTGCAAGCACTGTTTACGCCTTTGAGTATTGCCTCGGAGCTTACGGTCGAGCCCGAAACTGCTTCAACCGTGCCGCCGTTCTTTATAAAGTCTAAGGGCGCTTTTTTGGTGGCATACTGTTTATCGAGGAAGCCCTCTGCTTTAAGGGGAGCTACCTTCGTTGCGGTCTCTGCGTCGGAGATTATCTTCACACCGCTTACGGTGCCTTCGAGGTCAGTGCCCACCATAAGCTCCATTTCGCCGCCAAATCCTGTGGGTTTTGCGATTACAAGGAATCCGCAAGGCTCGTTTTCAGCAGTATGGATAAGATATATTTCGCTTACACCTTCGGGAAGCATCATATCCGTTATCTGCGTGTATTCTGTATCGGGGAACATTGCCGAAACCGCGTTATCAAGTTCCGCCTTTCTGTGAGCGGCGATAGGCTCTGCCGTGAAATAATTTACAAAAGCAAGGAGTAAGACCGTAAATCCTGTCACGAGAAGCAGAATAAGTGCCGTGCGGATAGTGTCGAATGAAAATATTTTTACGTTATCGCCGCTTGCTGCTTCGGCGTTTTCATTAAGTTCTTCCTTTGCTTTTTCTAAAATTTCGAGTTCAAGCTCGTCCTTTACCGTATTTTCAAGTTCTTCGGGCGATTTCACGGTAACGGCGCCCGCGCTTTCCTCAACTTCTGTGACATTTACGTTTTCTACAATTATTTCGTCTTTTTTCTTCATACTCCGACACCTCCGAATACTTTGGGCTTTGTGAGTCTGTCAATATACCAAACGAACAGATTCATAATGAGGATAGAGTAGGAAACGCCTTCGCTGTACGCGCCGAAATAACGGATAAACACCGTCAAAAGTCCGCATCCGACGGCGAATATGACCTTTCCCCACTTCGTTATGGGGCTCGTTACGTAGTCCGTCGCCATAAATACGGCGCCCAAAATAAGACCGCCGGAGAGAATATGCGACAGCATATAATTCAAACTGAATGAGTCGGCGCCGTGAGGAAGAAGGAAAGTAATGAGGGCGACCGTGCCGATATATATTACGGGAATGTGCCAAGTGATGACTTTCGAGAGAATAAGATAGATTCCGCCGCCTAAAAGAAGGAGCGCGCTCACTTCGCCAAGACAGCCCGGCATATTGCCGAGGAACATATCCATAAAGCTCCAATCAGAACTTATGATGCCTTCTTTAAGCTCTGCAAGCGGAGTTGCACTTGCTATAAGCTCTACTGCAGATGAATCTGCACTTACCGAAACGGGAGAAAGGAGATTTCCCGCTTTTGTGAAAGCGGTCATCTCGTCCGTCCACGAAAGAGTCATAAATACTCTTGCCGCGAGAGCGGGGTTAACGATATTTTTGCCGATACCGCCGAATATACACTTTACGACGATAATTGCAAAGAATGCGCCGAAAACGGGAAGCCAAAGAGGTGCGGACACGGGCATATTGAACGCTATGAGCACGCCCGTAACTACCGCAGAAAGATCTCCTACGGTCTGCGCTCTCTTTGTTAAAATAGAAAATATGTATTCAAATCCGACGCAAGCGGCAACGCAAACGAGCGTAAGCGAAAGACTGCGAAGCCCGAAGATTAGACACGCCCAAATAAGAGCGGGAGTCAGAGCTATAAGCACCTTCCCCATCATAAGAGCAGTCGTTTGTTCAGCTCTCTCGTGAGGGGCGGGCGACATTTTCAAAAGCGTCATTTCGTCCTCCTTGTTTTTGCAAGTATCTTTGCTTTAGCGGTCCTTACGTACTGCGAAAGATGTATCTTTGCGGGGCAGACGTAGCTGCAAGAACCGCATTCGACGCAAGCTCTCGCACCGAGCTTTTCAGCTTCGTCAAGCATATCTTTTCTTGCGTACTGTGCAATATACGAGGGCATAAGGCGCATGGGACAAGCCAAAACGCACTTTCCGCAACGGATACAAGCACCCTCGGGTCCTATTTTCATACTTTCGTTTTCGAATACGAGTATAGATGAGCACCCTTTAGATACGGACGTATCGAGAGTCCATACGGTAAAGCCCATCATAGTGCCTCCCGATATTATCTGACGGGGAGACTCTGACGTGCAGCCGCAATATTCAAGCAGTGCTTTATATTCCGTGCCGATGGGCACTTTTACCGAGCGCGGATTTTCTATGCAGTCGCCGTCTACGGTAACTATCTTTTCGATAAGCGGTTCGCCCTTTGCCACGGCGTTTTCCACAGCCGCGACCGTTTCGGGATTAAATACGACGCAGCCGACGTCCGCGGGAAGCTTTCCTACGGGCACGCGGCGTTTTGTTAAGGCGTAGATAAGCTGTCTTTCGTCACCCTGAGGATACTTTGTTTTTAAGACTTCCACTTTGAAGGACTCGTCGTCCTTCACTAGCTCCTTTATGAGCTTTATCGCGTCGGGCTTGTTGTCAGATATTCCGAACAGCGCTGTTTTAAGTCCGAGAGCGTGAAGAAGTATCCTTGCACCTTCAAGAATCCTTTCGGGCTCTTCGAGCATAAGTCTGTGATTTGCAGTTATATAGGGTTCGCACTCCGAGCAGTTTATGATGAGAGTATCGACCTTGCCTAAAGCGGAAAGTATTTTCGCGTAGGTAGGGAAGGTAGCACCGCCAAGGCCCGAAATACCTGCCATACGGACGGCTTCAACTATCTCTTCTGCGCTCATCGTCTTGTAGTCTCTCGTTGTAGTTTCTTCGCAAGGCGTGTTAAGTCCGTCGTTTTCAATAACGACGTTTACGGTCTTTTTTCCGTTTGCGGCTATTATGTCGCAGATATCCGTAACCGTGCCCGAAACGCTTGAGTGCACGGGGCAGGAAAGACCGTCTGCGGCGGCACCGATAAGCTGACCTCTTTTTACGGTGTCGCCCTTTTTAACTGTGCACGTACAGGGAGCACCGATATGCTGTGACATCGGGATAATGACCCTTGACGGCGAAAAGGCTCTGTCTATGGCGAATCCTTCTGTATTCTTGTGCTCGTTGATAATGATTCCGCCTTTAAACGTTTTTTTCAATGCAGTATCTCCTTAAACTATTGTTTGGAAAGAAGTTTTAATGCTTTGGTTATGGTATCTTCAACCGTAAGCCCCGGCTCTGCCGCCTTCGTTACGGCGCTTGATGCGACCTGACGCGTATAACCGAGAACGCAAAGTGCGTTTATGGCCTCGCTTATAACGCTTGCACTCGATACGGCACCGCCTTTGTCTGTAACGATGGACGCGACGCTTCCGCTTTCGAATTGCTTTATGACCTTATCTTTAAGCTCCAAGACCACTCTTTGAGCGGTTTTAGGCCCTACGCCGTTTGCTCTTGCTATAGAGTGCCAATCACCGCTTGAAATTGCAATGGATAGGCTTTCGCTTGAAAGCGCTGACAGTATGGAAAGCGCCGCCTTGGGTCCTACGCCCGATACGGTTATAAGCATCTGGAAGGTTTCAAGTTCACCTTCGCTTGCGAAGCCAAAAAGCTCCATAGCATCTTCTCTTACTGCAAGATGCGTAAAAAGCTTCACCTCGTCGCCTGCCGATTTTACGGACAGGGCGTTATACGTCGTTCCGCTTATTGAAAGCTTGTACGCAACACCCCCTGCGTCTACGGAACATACCGTGGTGGAAAGAAACGCGAGTGCACCTTTTATGTAGTAGAACATAACATAGACCTTTCTAATTGTTAAAATATCCGCGGAGTGCGGAACCCACGGTGTTTGCGTGGCATATCGCGATAGCGAGAGCATCTGCGGCATCGTCGGGTTTTGGGGGCTTTTGAAGTCCCAAAAGCGCCTGCGTCATAGCTATCATCTGATTTTTTTCCGCTCTTCCGTAGCCGATAACGCCCATTTTCACTTGAAGGGGCGTATATTCCG
>CALCTE010000202.1 GCA_937893885.1 uncultured Clostridia bacterium
CCTATCTGGTTACCGTAAGAGGAATAACCTGCCGCCGCCGTCGTAACGAGCTTTCTTTGGGGAAGCTTACCCTTCAAGGTCTCGGAAATGGGACGAGTGGGGTCAGCACCGCCCGTAACGCGCATTGCGCCGTAAACGTAGCTTCTTCCGGAAAGGGGATCTCTTATCGCGCCGCCGATACAGGTAGCCGCACCGCCGAAGGGCTCGATCTCCGTGGGGTGATTATGCGTCTCGTTTTTGAAAAGAAGAAGCCAAGGCTCTTTTTTGCCATCCTTTTCAACTTCTATCTTAACGGTACAAGCGTTAATCTCCTCGGACTCGTCAAGCTTTGAAAGCTCTCCCGTCTTTCTCAAATATTTAGCCGCGATAGTGCCGATATCCATTAAAGATACGGGCTTCGTGCGGTTTAAGAATTCTCTTGTTTTAACGTATTCGTCATAAGTCTTCTGTAAAAGCTCGTCCTCAAACTTAACGCTGTCTACGCTTGTCAAAAACGTAGTATGGCGGCAGTGATCCGACCAATACGTGTCTATCATACGAAGCTCCGTAATGGTGGGGTCTCTCTGCTCTTTTACAAAATAGCTCTGGCAAAATGCGATATCATCCTCGTCCATAGCAAGTCCGTAGGACTTTATCATATCGGCAAGTCCTGCCTTATCAAGCTTACAAAAGCCGTCTAAAGTTGCAACGGTCTCGGGAAGCTCGTACGCCATCTTTAAGGTTTCGGGCTTTTCGAGAGTCGCCTCTCTTGCTTCTACGGGGTTTATAACGTATTTCTTGATCTCGGCTATCTCGTTTTCGGTAAGATCTCCGTAGATAAGATATACTCTCGCCGTGTGTACCAAGGGACGCTCAGACTTGGAAATTATCTGAATACACTGTGCGGCGGAGTCTGCTCTTTGGTCAAACTGACCGGGAAGATACTCCACGGCAAAAACTACGTCAGCCTTAAGATCGGGCTCGTCGCTTACTATATCAAGCTGGGGCTCGGAAAACACGAGGCTCTTTGCCTTTGAAAAAAGCTCCTCTTCAATGTTTTCTACGTCGTATCGGTTAAGTATCCTTACGTCCTTTACGGAGTCTATCGTAAGGAGCTCTTTGATGTCCGAAAGAAGCGCTCTCGCTTCATTTGCAAGCTCCTTCTTTTTTTCAACATATACGCGGTATACCATTATTTTCCTCCCTTTGCCATAAGTGCTCGTTTTCCTATATCGTGACGGTAATATGCGTTCTCAAAATGCACCTTGTCAACGCCCGCATACGCTTTTTCAAGCGCATTTTCAAGCGTATCCGAAACGGCAACGACTCCAAGTACGCGTCCGCCTGCGGAAAGAAGCTTTCCATCTGCAAGCTTTGCGCCCGCAACGTATATCTCACCGTCAAAATCATCGTCAACCGTTATCTCATAGCCGCTCTTATAGCTTTGCGGATAACCCTCGGACGCCATAATTACGCAAGCGGCGTTTTTATCGGAGAACTTGACTTCCGTATTTGCTAGCGTACCGTCGGTGGTCGCCTTCATAACCGTCAAAAGATCGCTTTCAAGAAGCGGAAGAACTACTTGCGTTTCGGGATCACCGAAGCGGCAGTTATACTCGATGACCTTCGGGCCTTTGGGTGTAAGCATAAGGCCGAAATAAAGACAACCCTTAAAGGTCCTTCCCTCGTTTTTCATCGCCTTTACGGTGGGAAGGAAGATATCCCTCATACAGATTTCGGCAATTTCATCGGTATAATAGGGGTTCGGTGCAACCGTTCCCATACCGCCCGTGTTAAGTCCCGTATCGCCGTCGCCGCTTCTCTTATGGTCCATAGATGAGATCATCGGAACTACTGTTTCTCCGTCCGTAAACGACAAAACGGATACCTCGGGGCCTGTCAAAAATTCCTCGATAACGATTTGGTTTCCGCTTGCGCCGAACTTCTTATCTTCCATTATCTCCTTTACGGCGTCAAGCGCTTCTTCTCTCGTCTGTGCAATTATAACGCCCTTTCCGAGTGCAAGTCCGTCTGCCTTGATAACCGTGGGAATGGGAGCGGTCTTAAGATATTCCGACGCCTTGCGTGCATCGTCAAATACCTCGTACTGCGCCGTGGGAATACCGTATTTCTTCATAAGGTTTTTCGAAAATACTTTGCTTCCCTCGATTATCGCCGCCTTTGCTTCAGGTCCGAAGCAAGGGATACCTTTTTCATTTAATCTGTCGACAGTTCCGAGCACGAGAGGATCATCGGGTGCAACTACTGCGTAATCTATCTTATTTGCTACTGCAAATTCGACTATCTTATCCGTATCCTTTGGGTTTATATCGACGCACTCTGCGTCTGCGGCAATACCGCCGTTTCCGCAAAGAGCGTATATTTTTGTTATTTCCTTATTCTCTTTAAGCTTTTTAATGATTGCGTGTTCACGACCACCGCCGCCTACAACCAAAATATTCATACCTATCTCCTAAAATCAATGATGGAAAAGGCGCATTCCCGTAAACGCCATGGCAATACCGTACTTATCGCAAGTCTCGATAACGAGGTCATCTCGGATAGAGCCGCCGGGCTGTGCAATATAGGACACGCCGCTCTTATGAGCGCGCTCCACGTTATCGCCAAACGGGAAGAATGCATCGCTTCCAACGCTTACGCCCGTCTTTGTATCAAGATAAGCTCTCGCTTCGGCATCGGTTAAAGGCTCAGGTCGGGTCTTGAAGTACTTCTGCCAATTTCCTTCCGCGCATACGTCTTCTTCGTTCTTATTGATGTAGCCGTCGATGACGTTATCTCTTTCGGGTCTTCCGAGTGTGTCAAGGAAAGGAAGGTTAAGTACCTTCTCGTGCTGACGCAAAAACCATGTATCAGCCTTTGAGCCCGCAAGTCTCGTGCAGTGGATTCTCGACTGCTGACCTGCGCCTACGCCGATAGCCTGTCCGTCAACTGCGTAGCAAACGGAGTTTGACTGCGTGTATTTAAGCGTGATGAGCGCAACGATAAGGTCGCGCTTTGCCTCTTTGGGAATCTCCTTGTTTGCGGTAACAACGTTCGTGAGCAGTTCCTTGTTTATCTCGAAGTTGTTTCTTCCCTGTTCAAAGGTAATTCCGAATACCTGCTTTGTCTCTTTCACCTCGGGAACGTAGTCCTTATCTATTTCAACGACGTTATATTTGCCGTTTCTCTTTGCGCAAAGTATCTCAAGCGCTTCGGGCTCATAACCGGGAGCGATAACACCGTCGGAGACCTCTCTCTTTATAAGCTTTGCGGTAGTGACGTCACAAACGTCGGAAAGCGCGATAAAATCGCCAAAGGAGCACATACGGTCAGTGCCTCTCGCTCTGGCAAAAGCACAAGCCAAAGGTGAATCGTCAAGTCCTTCTATGCCCTCCGCAAAGCAAGCCTTTTTAAGCGTTTCGGAAAGAGGAATACCTACTGCCGCAGAGGTGGGGCTTACGTGCTTAAATGAGGTTGCCGCAGGAAGTCCGAGCGCCTCTTTAAGCTCCTTTACGAGTTGCCATGCGTTAAAAGCATCAAGAAAGTTGATGTATCCGGGTCTTCCGCTTAAAATTTTAATAGGAAGCTCGCTTCCGTTTGACATATATATCTTGGAGGGCTTTTGGTTGGGATTACAACCGTATTTGAGTTCAAATTCTTTCATTTACCTGCTCCTTATTTGTTTTTGTTGATGATGATGTCGGTAGCCTTCGATCCGTCAAGGGGTACACATCTTACGAAAAGAGATACCTTGTTTGCCTCGTTTAAGTTTGCCCAAACAAGCTCTGCAAGCTCCTCGGCGCTGTTTGGAAGCTCAACTTCCTCGGGCTCACCGTAGAAGGACGGAATGGGACTTCCGTCGCACTTATAGGTGTGAATGAAGTGTCCTATGCCGTTTTCCGTAGCGTAGTTATAGAAATAACGGTTGCACGCTTCGGGACGTCCGTTTGAACTTTTCAAAATGGAAAGCTTATAGGTGAACGCGCACTTTGCAAAATCATAGTAGAGCGCGCCGGATATGCGAGGTGTGAAGTTTGGAGTGTCGGGCTCGAACTCTCTTGTGTAAAGCGCTTCCTCAAAGGTCTTGCCGTCATTTATGAAATCAAATATCGTATTCGTTTGGTCGCCGTTTGTGATTATGTCGATATTACCGCAAGCCGTTTGAAGATAGGGGTTGTAAATTATGAGGCTCGGATCAGAAAGCTTCGACTCATCATACGCCTTCGTGCGCATACCGCCTTCAAACGCTTCGAATACTCTGTTTCTGCTGTTTTCGCTTCTTCCCATAATGAAATAAGCTATCATTGCGTTTTTGCCGTCCGCGCTTTTACCGATAACTATACCTCTTCCCGGATAAGTGTTTTCGGATAAAAGTTTTTTCAAATCATAAAGTGCCATAACGTACTCCTTTTACTTGCGGAGAGCTCCGCATACTTTTTCCACAGCCTTGGGAAGTATCTTCCACTCCGCTTGTTCCATAATTCTTCTTTGCAAGATTTCGGGCGTGTCGCCTTCAAGTACCTCGACCGCCTCTTGCATTATTATCTCTCCCCCGTCGGTCACCTCGTTTACGAAATGCACCGTTGCACCGCTTACCTTTACTCCGTATGAAAGTGCCGCTTCGTGCACTTTAAGCCCGTAAAAGCCGTCGCCGCAAAACGAGGGTATCAAAGAGGGGTGAACGTTGATTATTCTTTTAGGATAACGCGACGTAAATCTTTCGGAAAGTATCGCAAGAAAGCCCGCAAGCACTATAAGCTCTGCGCCGTTTTCCTCGATAGCGGAAATTATCTTATCTTCAAATTCCTCTTTTGAGGGAAAATCCTTCTTTATGACCGTAACGGTCTTGATTCCCGCCTTTTCCGCTCTTTCAAGAGCGTAAGCGTCCTTTTTGTTGGAAATGACCACGGCTATCTCGCCGTTTGCTATCTCGCCGTTTTTTTGCGCGTCTATAAGTGCCTGCAGATTCGTGCCGCCACCCGACACCAAAACTGCGATCTTAACCTTATCACTCATTACTTTGCGTTCCTTTTTCGGTTATTTTTAGAGTATTACTCCCTCGTCGCTTTCGACAATCTCACCTATAACGTAAGCGTCGATGCCGTTTTCCTTCAGAATGTTCAGGGACAGCTCGACTTCAGCTGCGGGAACCACGATGCTCATGCCGACACCCATGTTGTAGGTGTTGTACATATCGCGCTCGGGGATGTTGCCCCACTTGGCGA
>CALCTE010000203.1 GCA_937893885.1 uncultured Clostridia bacterium
AGCCTGCTGGAAACGCCGCCGCAGGCGCGCTTCGCCAGCTTGACCCGAAGGTAGCGGCAAAGAGAGGCCTTGACATATTCATATTCAACATTCAGTATATTGAGAGCGAAAGCCCGAAGACGCATAAGGAAAGTCTTGATATGGTCAAATCTCTCGGCTTTAAGGTGCTTCCGACGTACAGAATTTTCTCGGACACGGAAAGCATAATAAAAGAGGTTGAGCGCATAGGAGATACGAGAGGTGAGCTTTCCTTCGATATAGACGGCGCGGTAATAAAGGCAAACGATTTTGCCGTAAGACAGGCACTTGGAGAAAATACGAACACGCCGAAATGGGCGGTCGCGTATAAATATCCGCCCGAGAAGAAATATACGAAACTTTTGCAGATAAGCGTAAACGTGGGAAGAACGGGAGTCATCACACCCGTCGCGCGCTTTGAGCCTGTGAAGCTTTCGGGCTCTACGGTGCAAAACGCGGTGCTTCACAACGAGGATTTCATAAAGAAGCTCGATTTACGCATCGGTGATAGGATACTCGTGCAAAAGGCGGGAGAGATAATTCCCGAAGTGCTTTCCGTCGATAAAGATGCAAGAAGCGGAAATGAAAAAGAATTTACGATGCCTACGGTATGCCCCTCGTGCAGCGAGCATCTTTTCAGAGATGAGAACGAGGCGGCGCTTCGCTGTACGAACAGCTCTTGTCCTGCACAGGCGGAAAGGAATATAATCCACTTCGCGTCAAGAAATGCGATGAATATAGAGGGACTTGGTGAAGCGCTTGTGTCGCTTCTTTTGAAAAACAATCTTATAAAAGACAGCGCCGACCTTTATGAGATGGATTATGAAAAGATTGCAAGCCTTGAGGGAATGGGTGAAAAATCGGCAAATAATTTGCGCAAGGCTATAGAAAATTCAAAAAGTGCCGATTTATCGAAGCTTATATTTGCGCTGGGCATATCCAACGTAGGCGAAAAGGCGGCAAAAACACTTGCGACGAAATTCGGTACTCTCGACGCTTTCGAAAACGCGAAAAAGGAAGAACTTTGCCAGATAAACGACGTCGGAGAAGTGACCGCAAAGTCGATAGTAGACTTTTTCTCGCTTGAGAAGAACAAACAGCTCATCGAAAGACTGCGTGCGCACGGACTCAATACGGAGTGTAAGATAGAGAAGGCGGGAAGTCTTTTTGAGGGAATGACCTTCGTTTTGACAGGTACTCTGCCGACTCTTTCAAGAAACGAAGCTACGGAAATGATAGAAAAGCAAGGCGGAAAGTGTTCCGGAAGCGTTTCGAAGAAGACGAGCATAGTCCTCGCAGGCGAGGACGCAGGCTCAAAGCTCACGAAGGCAAAAGATCTCGGAATAAGGATAATAGACGAGGAAGAATTTTTGGAAATGCTTGGGGATTAGGCGATAGAAAAGAGCTTGGCGTGAAGCCAAGCTCTTTTTGACATTTTTCAAACAGAAAGACTTTTCCGCAAGCGTCGGAAAAGTCTTATTTTTGTATTTGTGCTACGTCGCTGATGCCGAGGATGTAATCGACGGAGACGTTGTAAAATTTTGAGAGCTTGATGAGAATATCCGTGGGGATGTCACGCTGACCGAGCTCGTAATTGCTGTATACCTGCTGCGAGCAATTAAGGGCAGAGGAGACCTGCTTTTGAGTAAGATCGCTGTCCTCCCGAAGATCACGGATTCTCTTATACATTTCACCCTCCGAAATTTTGGTTTGGAATTATATTATTATTATACCAAACCGCAATTTGCAGTATTGACAAATACCGCATTTTGCGGTAAAATATTGTTAAATTTAATAGAAAGGTGCTGAATGGAATGACAAGAGAACAAATTCGAAAAGAATTTGCGGATCAGTATACAGCAGAAAAAATTCAAAATATTTCGTTTGAGGAATACGCTATAGGTTCAGGCAGAAAGGATACTTTTTGTTACAAACTTGAGCAAGAGACACAATTGGCGCTCGGTAGTATAAGCGGAGCCCCGTCGACTAAATTCGGCGTGTGGTGTGAAAGGGAAACGGGAAACAAAAAGTTTACCAAAAAATTCGGAACGAATTTTGAAAATGCGTTTGAAACCGTAAAAAGCGAGATAGTAAAGCTTATAAAGAACTGCGATGAAGAAACGGTGAACGCATCAAAATTTTCAAATTTAGTAAAAGGAAAGATCTTGTTCATATATCACCCCGAGGAATTCATACCGATCTATTCCGAAGATTATTTGCGTTACTTTTGTGATTCATTGGATATGAAAACGGGAGAGTATAACTATTTTGCTATGCAAAAATGGCTGTTATCGTTTAGATCGCAATATAGTGAAACAAGAAAAATGACCAATTTTGAATTTTACGATTGGTTATACGAAATGTTTCCGATACAAGGGATCCGCGATATTGAGCAATTACACGAAGCGCAAGTAAATAATTTAATCAACTCGTCTTGCGACGACGTAATCGTTTCGGGCGATGAATCAAGACCGCGAAAAGAACCGCTGAAGATAAACAGTAAAAAAGTATACCCCCGTTCCTTTAAGGAGTCACAGAAGGCTATCAAGTTTGCACAAAATCAATGCGAGTACTGTCGGGAACATTCGAGTTTTCCGAGAAAAAGTGACGGAAAGAAGTATATGGAGGCACATCATTTAGTGCCTATGAGTCAAAACGACAAATTTGACAACGATTTAGATGTTCTTGCCAATATTGTATCACTTTGCAGCGAATGTCACAATAGGATACATTACGGAAAAGATGCAAATTTATTGATAAAAAAGCTTTTCGATGCAAGAATAAAACGCCTTAGAAGTGCGGGAATCAATATTACACTTGAAGAATTATATAAAATTTACGGAGTGAAGACAAGATGAAAAGAATTTTAGCGTTTTTATTAACCGTATGCCTTATGGCAACGCTTGTGCCGTTTACGGCAAGTGCAGCAAATATCACGGCAACGATGTCGAGTACAACTGCAGAGCGCGGCGATGAGGTAGTTCTCACCGTAACTCTTGCAAATGCACCTGCGACCGACAAAATGGTATTTGAGCTTACTGTCCCCGCAGGTCTTACCTTGATCGAAGGTCAAGATACTTGCTGGAAGACAGTTGCAGGTTTGCATGACATCATCGTATCCAACAAGCAGGGTGTTTGGATAAATACGCAACCTGCTGACAACAACGGTGTTGTTTTGAGCCTTGCATTTGAGGTTGAAGAAACCGCATCTTGCGGAGACAATGAAATCGACATTGAGTTCTTCATTGACGACACAGCTCAGAAGGCAGAGAATGTAACCGAAACGGTAGGCGTTATCACTGTCGCTCACGACTGGGATGAAGAGCTTACGAAGACTGACGCAGAAGGTCACTACTACGCTTGTGCAGGCTGTGACGAAAAGACTGATTATGATAGACATGTCGCTGAGAACGGTTATTGCACTGTATGCGGCAAAGAAATTACGACTGCAACGATGTCGAGTGCAAGCGCAGAGCGCGGCGATAAAGTAACGCTCACCGTTACGCTTGCCAGCACACCCAAGACTAATGCAATGGCGTTTGAGCTTGGCGATCTTCCCGAGGGCATCACTCTTGTTGAAGATGGCAGCACTTGGGAAAAAGATAGCTTAATAGATGCCATCGATGTTAAGTTCGGTCAAGGCGTATTTTTAACTGATGAAGGTGAAATTAATCCCAACGGATTAGTTCTCACGCTTGCATTTGAGATTGGAGAAACGGTTTCTTGCGGTGAAAATATCATCAATTTTGAGTTCTATCCCGACGATTACGCAAAGACTGCTGACGCAGTAACCGAAATTGCAGGTGTTATTACTGTTTCTCACAATTTTAGCGATGAGTGGATTTTTGACGAATGTGCTCACGGGCACGAGTGTACCGTCTGCAGTTATATAACAGATCCCGCAGACCATAGCTTTGACAATGCTTGCGATACGACCTGTGACGAATGCGGATATGTAAGAGAAATCACTCATAACTATAGTAGCAAATGGACTAATGACGGTGAAAACCATTGGCGCGAATGTACAGTTTGTGGTGATAAGACCGATGTTGCAAAGCACAGCTTCGACAACGCTTGCGATACAACGTGTAACACTTGTGGATACGTTCGTGAAATCACTCACAACTATAGTAGCAAATGGACTATTGACGGCGAAAATCATTGGCGCGAATGTACAGTCTGCGGTGACAAGGCAGAAATTACCGCACACGGATTCGATAACGCTTGCGATACAACCTGCGACGAGTGCGGATATGAGCGAGAGATAACTCATAATTACAGTTATAGCTGGTCAAGCGACGAGACAAACCATTGGCACGAGTGCACGATATGCGGTGACAAAATGATCGTTTCGGTGCATACGTATACGAACGATTGTGACACGACGTGTAACGTATGCGGACACGTGAGAAAAATCACGCATACCTATAGTGATATATTATCAAACGACAGCGAAAATCACTTTTACAAATGTACAACTTGTGATCATAAAATAATGGTAATGGCTCACGCGTACGACAACGCTTGCGATAATACGTGCGATATTTGCGGATATGTTCGTGAAATAACTCACGATTTTGAATGGGTTATCGACGAGGAAGAAAACTGTGGCGTTGACGGCAAGAAGCACGAAGAATGTACCGTATGCCATACTACTCGAAACGAAAACACAACTATTCCTGCAACAGGCGACCATAGCTACGACAATGATTGCGACGTAGATTGCAACGTATGCGGAGATGTCCGTGAGATAACCCATACTTACGGCGACGAAT
>CALCTE010000204.1 GCA_937893885.1 uncultured Clostridia bacterium
GTTAAGGTCGACAACCGCTTTATCGACTTTTCGGGCTACACGCACAGGAATGCGGATCAGGAGCTGCCCGCATTCTATACGGTAAGCTATCTTTCCGAGCTTTCTACACCGCTTGCACTTATATCGCTTGGCGCATCGTTCAGATTTGCGGATATCAAGGGTAATATCAGCTATTCGATATTTGCAACGGTAATGAAGATAGCGGTATGCCCGCTTGCATTTTACACGGCGGCGGCGCTTATGGGCTTTAGGGGAGTGGAGCTTGGTATAATATTCATCGCCTTCGGTGCACCCACGGCAGTTTCGAGCTACATAATGGCAAGACAGATGAAGTCTAACAGCATCGTTGCATCGCAGATAGTTGTGTTGACGACGCTTTTTTCGGGCGTTACAATGCTTATCGGAAGCACGATACTCAAAAATTTGGGATTATTTTAAAAAGAATTGCCAAGTTTGAAAAAATAAATCTTGACATCGACCTTAATATGTGATAAACTACTTAAGGTCAGCACGGAGAAGTCGCGTAGTTGGTCGAGCGCGCACGATTGGAAATCGTGTAACCGCTACAAACGGTTCGAGAGTTCGAATCTCTCCTTCTCCGCCAAACGCAAAGGGACACCGAAAGGTGTCCCTTTTTGCGTGCGGCGGAGAAATACAACAGAGATTCGAAGCAGCAAAAAATTAAATACTTCTTGACAATTCTCACACGTGGTGATATAGTAATAAACTGTAAATTATTTTCAAAGAGGCACATTATGGCAACATTTTTAGCAACTTTAAAACCTATGCTGACGCTCTTTTTCTGTATTGCCGTCGGCTTTGTATTGTTTAAAGCAAAAATTTTACCCGATAATGCAGGAAAGACTATGGCGAAGATGGAGAATTGGATATTCTCTCCTGCTTTAAGCTTTACGACGATGATCCGTTATTGTACACCCGCATCACTTACGACGCACGCCACCAACCTTATGGTGTCGGTCATATCGGTAACGCTTTGCTTGTCGATAGCCATACCGCTTGCAAAGGTTTTTATCAGAGAAAATAATGCCGAGCGCGGCGTATACGCCTATGCACTTGCCTTTGCCAACAGTGGTTACGTCGGCGACCCCATCGTACTTGCATTATTCGGAGAAGAGGTTCTTGCTTATTATAAGCTGTTCTGCTTGCCTTTTACTATCCTTATCTACACGTGGGGCATAAGCGTCTTGACACCCCTAAAAGAAGGAAGCGGCTCACCGTTTAAGCGCCTTTTAAACGCACCAACCGTCGCACTTGTTGTCGGCGTCGTAATCGGACTTTCGGGACTCGGTGCTCATCTTCCCGCGTTTTTAACTTCGGCGCTCGACTCACTCAAGGCTTGTATGGGCCCCGTTGCTATGCTTCTTGCGGGCGCTACCATTGCAAAATACGACTTTGTCGGTATGCTCAAAAAGAAGAAGGTCTACATAGCGTCGCTTTTCCGCCTCGTTATAATCCCTGCCGTAATTTTGGCGACGATCTTCGCTGTCAAGACTGCGTTGAACTCGATTTTTGATCTGTCTATATCAAACGACGTACTTTTCCTCTGCTTCTTCGTCACCGCCACACCTCTCGGACTTAACACGGTGGTGTTCCCCGAAGCATACGGCGGAAATCCCGAAACCGGTGCGAGTATGGCGATGATATCGCATACGTTTTGCGTCGTTTCGATTCCAATTATGTACGCTATCGCAGTCGCGTTATTCGGCACGCCCTTCGGCGCATAAATACGATAATTTCAAGCAATATTAAAGGACATCGGGAGATGTCCTTTTTGTATTGCCGCTTTTTACATTTTTTTGCATTAAATTTGTATTATATTATAAAAATATCTTGATTTTTTCTCCAAAAATGATAAAATTAAACTTGATTTGATGATTGTGTCGGAGGTGGGGAAATGCAAAGGACTGTGGCATTGATTCTCGCGGCGGGAATGGGTACTCGAATGGGGAACGTTTCCAAGGCAAGACTTGCTGTTTGCGGTATTCCCGCACTCTCCCTTACGATGCTCGCTTTCGAAAAAGCACAAAGCATTGACGGAATAATCGTCGCCGCAAGAGCGGACGAGCTATCGTTTGCAGAAAAACTTGCAAGAGACTACGGTATAACCAAATTTATCACCGCAGTGTCAGGCGGCGAAAGCCGTATGATGTCGGCGAAAAACGCGCTTGAAGCGACACCTTCCGATTTTTCGTTTATAGCTGTTCACGACGGCGCAAGAGTACTAATAAGTCCCGACGATATCGACAAGGTCGTAAGCGCCGCTTTTAAAAATTTATGTGCGACGGCAGCTACAAAGGTGACCGATACCCAAAAAGCGTCCGACGGCAGATTTATTCTGTCGACGGTTGACAGAAAGAGCCTTTATGCCGTTCAAACTCCGCAGGTCTTCTCTAAAGAGCTTTATGAAAAAGCCATAAAAAAGGCTATTGAATACGGCGGCGAATTTACCGACGACTGCTCGATGCTTGAGTGCATCGGACAAAAGGTGAGCCTTGTGGAGTGCTCCAAGACAAATATAAAGCTCACGACTCCCGAGGATGTTTTTCTCGCGGAGGCCATATTTGAAAAAAGAGGTGGAGGAATGAAAGTAGGCCACGGATACGACGTCCACGCATTATGCGAAGGCAGAGAGCTTATCTTGGGCGGCGTGAAAATACCGCACGAAAAGGGGCTTATGGGCCACAGCGATGCGGACGTACTTTTGCACGCGGTAATGGATAGCTTACTCGGCGCGTGCGCTCTCGGCGATATAGGAAAACACTTTCCGCCGACTGACGATGCCTACAAGGGTATATCAAGCCTAAAACTTCTTGCAAACGTAGCGTCACTTATAAATGGCGCGGGATTTAGAGTACAAAATATAGACGCGACCGTAGTTTGCCAAAGACCTCGCCTTGCACCGTATATCGACGCGATGAGGGAGAATATAGCAAGTACACTTGGCATTTCGACAGACACAGTGAGCGTGAAGGCTACAACTGAGGAGCACCTCGGATTTACAGGCAGGGAAGAGGGAATAGCTGCCCATTGCATTTGTTCCGTAATTAAAATTTCTTAATATATTGGAGGACGAAATGGAAAAGAAACTTAAAAGAATCGCAGTTTTAACGTCGGGCGGTGACGCACCCGGAATGAACGCGGCAATAAGAGCCGTCGTAAGAACAGCCCTCATCAATAAGATAGAGGTCCTCGGTGTATTCGAGGGCTATCAGGGGCTTATCGACAACAATATGAAGTTTTTAAGCTATAAGGACGTTTCAAATATAATTAATATGGGCGGAACGATGCTTTACAGCGCGCGTTGCACGGATATGCTCACGGACGCGGGCAAAGAAAAGGCGGTTGCAAATTGTAAGACGGCAGGCATCGACGGCATCGTATGTATCGGTGGTGACGGTACCTTTAAGGGCGCGCGAGAGCTTTCAAGACGCGGCATAAGCTGTATCGGCATTCCCGCGACCATTGATAATGATATCGGTTGTACCGAATACTGCATCGGATTCGACACAGCGCTCAATACCGTTCTTGAATTCGTGGATAAGGTAAGAGATACTTGTATGTCTCACGCGCGTTGCAGCGTTGTTGAGGTAATGGGCAGAGATGCAGGACACATCGCGCTTCACACGGGAATTGCAACGGGTGCTGTTGCAATAGCGCTTCCCGAGCAGGAATTTGACTTCGATAAAATGATAGAGAAGATACTTCGCGCACGCACTCAGGGCAGACGCCAGTTTATAGTAATAAGCGCTGAAGGAACGGGCCTTACGAATAAAATACATCAGGCTATCGTGGACAAGACGGGTATCGAGACTCGCACGGCAGTGCTTGCGCACGTGCAAAGAGGAGGTTCTCCTACGGCGAAGGATAGAATTTTGGCAAGCTGTATGGGACATTACGCGGTAAAGCTTTTGATGGAAGGAAAGACCTGCAGAGTCGTTGCCAAGCAAAAGAGCGCATTTGTTGATTACGATATCGAAGAAGCACTTGCAAAACCCAAGAAGTTCGATTATGAATTCCTTGAGATAGCGGACGCAATATCCGTTTGATCTTTGTAATGTTTAAAAGATTATCATCACTCACGCTTTGCGTTTTAACGGTTTTCTCGATTTTTTGCTCCTGCACGCCGCAAAGGGCGCTTTATTCACCGATAGGTGAGTCCGGTTATTTAAGCGTTTCGAGTGAGGTTACTCCCGTCTCGCAACTCTCGGCGTTTTACGACCTTGAGCTTGCATCAAAATACGCTCTCGTATACGATATGACGAAAGACAGAATACTGTTTACGAAGGGAGATCCAAACGAGAGGGTATACCCCGCGTCTTTAACAAAGCTCTACACTACGTACGTAGCGCTAAAGTATATGGACGCAGACGAAATCATAACGGTGGGAAGTCAAGAACTTGAGCTTGTAAGACCCCGAAGCTCTATGGCGTATATAGGCGAAGGCGCAAGATTGAGCGTGGGGACTATAATTGAGGGTATGATGCTCCCAAGCGGCAACGATGCGGCACACATTCTTGCGACTGCTGCCGGCAGAGCGATATCGGGTGACGCTTCGCTCGGAGCCGCGAAGGCAGTTGAGATTTTCGTTGACACGGTAAACGAGAATATGGAAGAAGACGGGATATATAACTCGCATTTTACAAGCCCCGATGGTTACCACGACAATATGCACTATACTACGCTTTCGGACCTTTTAACGATGGCAAAGCTCGCTTTGTCAAATCCCGTTATATCAAAATACGCGGGTATATATCACGAAAGCGTCAAGATACCGTACGGAATAACGCTTTCTTGGCATAACACCAACAGACTTCTCTCTCCAACTTCAAAGTATTATATCCCCGAAGCGATAGGGCTTAAAACGGGATATACGAGCGCGGCGGGATATTGCCTTGCTTCAGCGGCGAAATTCGGCGACAGAACGGTCATCGCCATAACGCTTAAATGCGAAAAAGAGCTTCCGCGTTACGACGACGCCAAAAAGCTCCTTTATACATACAGAGATATGGAATAACAACCACGGTCTGCCGATTTCGGCAGACCGTGGTTTTAGTTAAATTTTTATCACGATTGCAATATCTTATATTTATAGAACGCGCCTTTTTTCTCCATAAGCTCCTCGTATGTGCCGTATTCGACGCATCTGCCGCTTTCAAGCACCGCTATCTTGTCTGCGTTGCGGATAGTCGAAAGTCTGTGTGCCACGATGAAGGTGGTCTTTTCGCGGCAGAGGTAGTCGATAGCTTCTTGAATAAGCTTTTCGGAAACGCTGTCGAGGGCGGAGGTCGCCTCGTCGAGCAGCAGCACGGGGGCGCCGCTGATGATGGCCCGTGCCAAAGAAAGCCGCTGGGCCTGGCCCTCGGAAAGACCGGCACCATTCTCGCTGAGAACTGTTTCCAGCCCCTTGGGCAGGGTCGCCACATATTCATCAAGCGCACTGGCATAC
>CALCTE010000205.1 GCA_937893885.1 uncultured Clostridia bacterium
TGTTACCAGCGCCAACGCCCAGCGCGGGCTTTCCGCTGGAATAGGCAGCCTTCACCATGCCGGGGCCGCCGGTGGCAAGGATGATGTCCGCTTCCTTCATGACGGTGTTGGTCATCTCCAGGCTGGGCACGTCGATCCAGTCGATGATGCCTTCCGGAGCGCCGGCAGCCACAGCGGCTTCCAGCACCAGCTTGGCAGCGGCGATGGTGCAGCCCTTGGCGCGGGGATGGGGCGAAATGATGATGGCGTTGCGGGTCTTGAGGGCCAGCAGGCACTTAAAGATCGCCGTGGAGGTGGGGTTGGTGGTGGGGATGACGGCGGCGATCACGCCGATGGGCTCAGCGATCTTCTGGGTGCCGAAGGCCTTGTCCTCTTCGATCACGCCGCAGGTCTTGGTTTCCTTGTAAGCGTTATAAATATATTCCGCAGCGTAGTGGTTCTTGATGACCTTATCCTCTACGACGCCCATCCCGGTTTCCTCAACCGCGAGCTTTGCAAGAGAGATTCTTGCCTTGTCTGCAGCGGAAGCCGCTGCCAAGAAGATCTTATCAACCTGCTCCTGAGTATAGGTTGCGAAAACCTTCTGTGCCGCTCTTACACGAGCGATCGCACCGTGAAGTGCTTCAACACTGTCAACGATTTCGTAAGTTTTGGTTTCCATTTTATATATCCTCCTAAAATTATTTACTGATTTGATTGTTGAGATATGCGAGGGATAACGCTAAATTCTCTTGCTTGAGAAGTACTCCGTTTGGCACTTTTAAGGTAACCGGGGCAAAATTCCATATCGCTTTAATGCCGCTCTCCACAAGCTTGTCGCAAACATCCTGCGCCGAGCCTTGCCCTACCGTGATAATTCCGAGCTTTACATCGTGTTCACGACAATAAACTTCGATATCTCGGATTGGCAATATGTCCTTTGTACCTTTAGTAAGTACCGTTTCGTTACAGTCAAAGCCTGCAACGATCTTCACTCCAAAATCCTCGAAGCCATCGTAATCAAGAAGTGCTCTACCAAGCTTTCCTGCGCCCACGAGAACTGCGTTTGTCAACCGCTCATACCCGAGATGGCTTTCAATGTCGGTAATCAATTTATCGGTTTCATAGCCGATCTTAGGCTTTCCCGCACCGCAAACAGACGCAAGATCCTTACGAACCTGAACGTCGCCGAGCGATAATGCCTTGGCAATCGCAGTTGCCGATATTGTGCGGCGTATTTCGGGTAAGCTTCTCAAATATTCAAGATACTGCGGAAGCCGTCCGAGTGTCGCCTTTGGGATAGAATATCCGTTCATCTGCCACCTCCTTATTTAACTGATATTATTTTAACACAAGATCGGTTTCTTGGGAATAATTAAAATGTTATATCGGTATTATGCGTATCGATATAACCATAATCGATAAACGCTTTATCAATAAAAGCAAGCAGCTTCATCAATTTGACGAAACCGCATTTTAGCATAAAAAAAGAAAGGCCGCCTCTTCCTAAAGCGACCTTTCCCCCAGATGTTCTGTCTAAAATGAGTGCCTTTGATGATGGGCTCGGGCGGACTCATCGTTATGGACGAGGACAACTGTATGGTTGACATCATCATTATATCACTATATTGTTGATTTGTGAAATACCAATTTGTTATAGCCGTATTGACTATATTGATATATCTTACTTTATGAGAGCCTCATCAATCGCCTTCGCTGCAATCTTACCAGCGCCCATAGCGGAAATAACGGTAGCTGCCCCTGTAACTGCATCACCGCCTGCATATACTGCATTTCTCGATGTCAGACCGTCCTCATTGACGACAATACCGCCCCAACGGTTGACCTCAAGACCTTCCGTGGTGGATTTGATCAGAGGATTGGGAGAAGTACCGATAGACATAATGACGGTATCAACATCAATGGTAAATTCGCTGTCGGGGATCACTACGGGACGGCGTCTGCCGCGCTCATCGGGCTCGCCAAGCTCCATTCTGACGCAGGTCATACCCGTAACGAAGCCGTTTTTGGGGTCTCTCGCGTCATCGGGGTTGTTATATCCGAGAATTTCGGTAGGATTGCAGAGCAGACGGAACTCGATTCCTTCCTCCTCTGCGTGCTCGACCTCTTCCTTACGTGCAGGAAGCTCCTCCATCGAACGACGGTAAACGATATAAACCTTTTCCGCGCCGAGACGGAGAGCGGTTCTTGCGGCATCCATAGCAACGTTTCCGCCACCAACAACCGCAACCTTTCCGCCTTTCATAATGGGCGTTTCGGGGTTCTGAAGATAGGATTTCATCAAGTTGCTTCTCGTAAGGAACTCGTTTGCCGAGTAAACACCCTTGAGTGACTCACCGGGGATACCCATAAAGTTTGGAAGTCCCGCGCCCGAGCCGATAAAGACCGCCTCGTATCCCATCTCAAAAAGCTCGTCGATGGTCAAGGTCTTACCGATAACAACATTGGTCTCGATATGAACGCCGAGTTTTTTGAGCGTATCGACCTCTTTTGCAACAATCTTCTTTGGGAGACGGAACTCGGGAATACCGTACACAAGCACACCGCCTGCGGTGTGAAGTGCCTCATAAACAGTAACCTCATATCCCATCTTCGCAAGATCTCCTGCACATGTAAGTCCGGAAGGACCGGAGCCGACAATTGCAACTCTGTGTCCGTTGCTTGTGGGTTTTACGGGTTCTTCGGTGCAGAAGGTGTTGTGCCAATCGGCAACGAAACGCTCAAGGCGACCGATTCCAACGGACTCTCCCTTGATACCTCTGACACACTTGGATTCACATTGCGTTTCCTGCGGACAAACTCTGCCGCAGACTGCGGGGAGCGAGGATGATTTTGTAATGATCTGATATGCGCCCTCAAAGTCGCCTTCCTTGATCTTGGAAATAAACTCGGGGATGTGAATTTTTACGGGACAGCCGTCAACACAGGGCATATTCTTGCAGTTGAGACATCTATTTGCCTCGTCAATCGCTTGTTCCTCGGTATAACCGAGTGCAACCTCGTCAAAGTTATGCGCACGTACCTTTGCATCCTGCACGGGCATTGCGTTTCTTTTCAAACTCATATTTGCTTTTGCCATCTTACTTTACCTCCTTTTTGAAGAGATTGCAGGAGTTTTCATAGGCGTGACGCTCAAAGTCAGCGTACATTCTGCCTCTCGACATTGCCTCGTCAAAATCGATCTCGTATCCGTTGAAGTCGGGACCGTCAACGCAAGCAAATTTGGTGACCTTTTTGCCGTCAACGTTGAGTGTAAGACGGCAGCCGCCGCACATTCCCGTTCCATCGATCATAATGGGGTTCATCGAGGCGGTGACGGGCGTGCCAAAGGGCTTTGCAGTAGCCACAACGAACTTCATCATAATCAGAGGACCGATGGTGATGATCATATCGAACTGTTCGCCCGCCTCAAGCATTTCCTTGAGAGGTACGGTTACGTTTCCGTGCTCACCGTAAGAGCCGTCATCGGTCATAACGCGAAGCACATCCGAGCAAGCCTTGAACTCGTCCTCAAGGATCAACAGGTCCTTATTTCTGAAGCCGATGATGCTTGT
>CALCTE010000206.1 GCA_937893885.1 uncultured Clostridia bacterium
TATTCTGTATGACCGAACTCGACCAACTTCCCGACGAATATTAATAGGAGAAAAATATGGCAAATTTCGTTAACGTTTATCTATTTGGTAAAAAATATAGCGTACCCGAAGAACTTACTATTATGAAAGCAATGGAATACGCGGGCTATACTTTAGTTCGTGGTTGCGGTTGTAGAAACGGTTTTTGCGGTGCGTGTGCTACTATATATAGAATTGCGGGCGATAAAGAACTTAAAACCTGCCTTGCTTGTCAACAAAAGGTAGAAGAAGGTATGTACGTTGCAACCCTTCCGTTCTTTCCGCTCGTAAAACAAGTTTACGATATAGAGAAAATTAAACCCGAACAACAAATAATGATGCAACTCTATCCCGAAGTTTACGCTTGCGTAGGGTGTAACGCTTGTACTAAAGCGTGCACACAAGGTTTAAGCGTTATGCAGTATATCGCGTACGCTCAAAGAGGCGAATTTGAAAAGTGCGCAGAAGAATCCTTTGACTGCGTAATGTGCGGTGTTTGCTCATCAAGATGCCCCGCAGGTATATCCCACCCCCAAGTCGCTATGCTTGCAAGACGCATCAACGGCAAGTATCTTGCTCCCAAGTGCGACCATTTGGAAAACCGTGTTAAAGAGATAAACGACGGCACCTTCGAAGATCTTATCACAGCTCTTATGGGCAAGCCTGTAGAGGAGCTCAAAGAGCTCTATAACACGAGAGAAATAGAGAAATAGGAGGGAAAGCTATGTACAGTGCAGAATTTGAAAAGTCTCTTAAAGCAGTTGAGGCAGCAAGAGAAGCGAATATCGCTTACGAGCCTGCGAGAATGACTGCAAAGGAAAAGGAAGAGCTTCTTGCGGCATATCATCCCGATTATAAGAAAAGCGAATTTTCCGTCCTCAAAGTCGGCGCAAATAAGGGCGAAAGCGTACCCCATGAGCTTTGCGAGACTTTACAGGCTCACAGCAGAATAAAGGCAAGCGACGTCGACCTTACAAAGCCCGACTACGACGTAGACGTGCTCATTAT
>CALCTE010000207.1 GCA_937893885.1 uncultured Clostridia bacterium
CTTTAACCTTTCCGTCACAGTAAAAGTATATGGTTATGTTAACGCTGTCTTTGCAGCGATATGAAAGTATAATGTTTTTGAGCTTCTTTTCAAGACGGGGAAGGCCGAGCCCACTGGGAGAAGTGGTTAGAGAACGGCTTAAAACTTTGCCGAAATCGGTAGTGCTGTCGCCGTATACGTCAATGTGTCCCATATCGGAGAAGAAGAAAACTTTTCCGCAGTACACAATGGGAAAATTCACATTAAATCCGTCTAATATATACCAACAAAGCTTTCTCTCCGCTCTGAGCGTGCCGTAGTTTGTAAGATACGGCACCTCGCTGTAATCCCAAACGTATGCCTTTTTTGCGACAAACAAATAGTATTTGCCGTTGTAATCCAAAGAAAATCCCTTCTTCGAAGCAAGCTTTACCTGCGCGATAAGCCCGTCTTCGCCCTTATTTATGTTTGCCGATATTGAAAGTACGTTGTTTTCGTTTTCCGATATGGTAGAGCTTAACATAAACAGTCCTCTTTGCGAAGAACAGAATACGGCGTTATTATCGATAAGCTGTATCGTGTAAGGCATATCGCATCCTATGGAAGAATTTATGGTACGCCTTGAAAATATAACGTTTCCCTCGCTGTACACGTAGCTCAGTGCGTGAATACTGTTTTCACAGAAGACTATAAGCTCGTTGTACTGCTTGATAAGACCTGTTATCTTATCGCCCTCATGACCGATTATTTCGTATTCAGTATCGGGAAAATAACTCGGGTCAAGAAGACCTGAACGGAAGCAAACGTTAGGCTCTTCGTCATTTCCCGAAAGAAATATTCTTGTGCCGAGCCCATCTGTTCCGCCGAATATGGCGGAATATTTGCAGCCGAGTATCCTGTTCTTTGATTCACGTACGTCCTCGTCCTTGCGATATGCCCTTACGCGAAGATTGTTTATACCCTCGTGCTCTTCTGAAAATCCTGTTACGGTGACGGTACCGTTTTCGGCATTGAAGGAGCATTTGGAGGAAATATCCGTGCCCGAAAGAGTTGCTGAAAATTCGTTTTTCAAGGAGCCGAGCGGAAGCTTATACGTACCGTCACCCGAAAAGTTAAACCACACCTCAAAGCCGTTTCCTATCATGTTAAAGCTTTCGTAAACGGTCGTTGTAGAGCCGTCACGGCTTCTGTCTATGGCTACTACGGGGACGTAGGGTTCGACGCTTTTAAGCTCCGTATCATAGCAGTAATAGCAGTCCTTGGACATAATATACAGCTTGCCTGCGAAAGAGAACATAACGCATTCGGGCACGTTAAGATAATCTATACGCCGAGGACTCTCCTCGTTTATATAGTCCCAACAGTAAAGAGAGATGCCGAGTTGCATAAAGAGCTTGTCTTCAAAAACGGTGCAAGCCTTACAAACGCCGTTAAGAGTCCTTTCTGCACGGTGTTGTCCCGGTCTTGACACAAGGCTTCCGTTTTCCAAAAGAAAGTCGGTCATATATTGTAAAGTCTCGCTGCTTCGTATATTGTTTACACCGTAGCGAATACCGCCACTGAAATTATTTTGGGTGAAAACTTTGCGGGGATTCGTTTCACTGTAATTATATATCTTTTTAAATGACATTTCTTTTCCTCTTTCCCTCGGTGTAAACTCTGTTAAAGGGGGGAGTGTGCAGCTTATCTACGTTGTAGCGGTTAGCCATTAATTCGTCAAAGCGGTATTTTATTCTGCCGAAAAGTTCTCCTTCACTGCTGTTGCAAAGCTCTGCGGCGGCTCCGTAAGCGACTGCGTCGGTAATATATGCATCAAGTGAAAGATTAAAATCATCGCTTTCTCCTGCGACACTGTGGGGATAGTGCTTGTATACGAGTACGTATGTGCCGTCTTTCTTTGCTTTAAAGCAAAGAAGCGAGTTTGCAATATAGGCAGGGCTTTCGCATATATTGCCGTTTGGATCAAGCAAAAGCTCTAACGCCGCAAAGTCTTGCGGAAGCGGAAAGCAAACGTCTTCGTTCTGCGAGGCAGTGACAGTTTCCCTACTGCTTTCTAGCCCGCATACAGTCATCACCTTTCTCAAAGCTACGTCAATTGCGAAATCAATTGAAAGCATTCTGTCCTTGACGGACGGAATATCCTCGGTAAGTATCTGGCCGTTTTTTGAGTATTCACAGAGGATCTTCATAATATTTGTTTTAAGCTCACCGAGTGTTATCATAATTGCCTCCTAAACTACGTCGTAAAAAAGTATTCTTACGTCTGCACCGCCCTCGTCGCTGCAAAGCTTTATATCGCCGAAAAGGCGGAGTGTATCGCCTTCATTTAAAATATAGCTGTCGCTGTTTGCGGTGGTATCTCTTTTGCCGCCCAAGAAGACTTTTCCGCTTACCACCGAGAGCAAGCAAGGCTGTGATTTGGTGGAAAGCTCGTACGCTTCATTTGTTAAAGTGAGCTTTTGAGTTTTGATTGGTTTGATGGGATAGGTAGTGGTGTTCATTTATTTTCTCCTTTCGTTTCGGCTCGGGAGATTAGCCCCCGAGCCTTATTGTGCCGTAGATGCTATCAGGGATTGGAAAAGATGACTGCACGGGCGTCTGCAACGCCGAAAGCGTAGTCAACGTAGCCGATATAGTCGGTTACGAGGGGGTTATCCTGTGTTGCAACGAGAACGGTGGGCTTGGTGATGTAGACGAGCTTGAGTATCTCTTTTATCATCATGCTGTCGGCAAGAGCCCACTGATCGCCGGAAAGACCGATACCACCGCCGCCTACTACGAAATACTTAAGTCCGTGTACGGGGTTTGCGGCAAAGGTAGAGCCGTCGGGGTTGTATTTGGGGCAGAGCTTTGCATCGGGACCGCATATCTCTCTTGCCTTGCTTTCAAGCTCGGGACTTACTAAAAGAAGGTCGTAGTTACCGCCCAAGGGGAGTCCGTCGGGGGTAAGGAATCCGCTTGCGAGCTTCTGCGCTTCTGTAATAGCGGAAACGGAAAGAGTTTCGCTGATAAGGTTAGAGAAGGTTTTTGCGTTCGCATCGGTATTGATGGGGTGGTCTGTTGCTGCCCAAGTCTTACCATCGGCAAGCTTTGTGGTGGTAAAAGCATTCTGGAAAAGTCTATAGAAGCTGTTTAAAACTGTCATATACGCGGAGTCTGCAAGGCGTGTTCCGGTCTTCTGCGCTTCACCTGACATATCGATCTTCGCCTTCTTATAGCTTACAGTAGCGGCGATAGCGTGTTCAATGGGGGTGATGGTGGTGATGAAGCTTCTCTTCTGGTCTGAGTGAAGAAGAGTTCCGTCATATTCAGGGAGCTCGCCGAATCCGCCGACCCCTTCGAGACGGTAGTCAACTTCCGCTTGTTCTACGATTCCTGCAAGTTGAGAAATAAGGTCCATTCTTTCGTCATAACGAAGCTCAAAGCGCTTCTTGACGAGAGGATAGAGGTCATTGGGCCAAGTGTAAATATCGTTCATAGTTCATTCTCCTTTTTATTCATATTTGTCGCTAATCGCAACGTGCGTGTTGAGCTTAAGATAGCAAGAGGGAAGGCCCTTTGCGTTGTTTCTTGAAAAGTCGATGCCGATACAGCGGAAATGTCCTTTCGTGTAGTTGAAATAGAAATCTTCCCCGTTAATTCCTGAGATAATATTTGAAGATCCGACGTAAGGAAGTACTGCATATACGTCATCGGGGTGCGGTATACCGCCTGCGGTGACGTTCATAATATATTCATAGTTTTCCATGAATGATGAGGTGACGACTCTTATATCGCCAATGTTATCCGTGTTTTGGGACTCTTCGGACTTGCTTATAAGCATGAGTATAGCTCTATCGTATGCTCCTGCGTCATCAACACAATTGATAGGATACAGTTTCTTTTCGGTGGAATTATCTTTAAAGTTTATCTTGTTTGCATAAGCTCTGTATACGGCATTAGAGGAGGTAATTACCTTAATAACGTCCTTTCTTGTTTGTAAAAGTTCGCTATTATCGCTTGCGGGATGGTCTTCTGCGGCGATACCAATGGTTAAAGACGTCGATTCCGCCTTTACAGCGTCGCCATACATATCAAGTGAAATGACGTCGCCTTTTTTGATTACGGTTGACTCCTTGATCTTAAAGTTGTTGATTGAGGGTTGTGCGTTTGACATTCCCTCGCAATATACAAATTCCATAATTTATCTCCTTATTAGTTAGATTTAAGGTTTCTTTTGGGGATCTCCTCCAAAAGCTTTGCGTATTCTCTGTAGGACATTCCCGCTTTTGAAGCTATTGCTCTCTGCGTAGGCGTAAGAGCACCTTCAAAGTTTTCCGAGGCTCTTTGCGATGAAGGAGTCCTTTTAAGCTTTGACGAAAGGCGTAAGTTTTCTTCTGCAGCTTTTGCCTTCAAAAATCCGCCGTACACTTCAAGTAAGGTTGCGTCGGAAAATTCTTTTACGTACGCCTTATAGAAATTACAGAAAGCGTCGTCTTTTAAAAGAGCGGTGATGTCGAGGTCGGGATATACTTCGGCAAGGGCTCTTTGCTCGTTTTCGAATTTTTCCACGACGGGATCTTTAGCTGAAGCGCCGTCGTTTTCGCTTTCGACGGGTGCATCCGTTTCTTTTTCGGGAGTTACCGCCGCAGTCTTTTCTTCGACTATCGCCATAAGCTCGCTTGCAAGTTCCGACGTGCTTTCGCCTTTAAGTATCCCTTGTGCCTTTAAGTCCTTTAAAAACTCCTTGAGCGCTGAAAGAGAAGAGTTTTGTCTTCTTTCGCGGGAAAGTCTTTCTTCAACTATTTTATTTACTTCCTCGGCTGTGAAACTTTTTTCTTCGTTATTGTTCATTTATACCTCCGTTGTTGCTTTGTGAGTATTTTTGCTCCAATATATCCGTTACTTCGCTTCTTACGGGGAGTCCTATAAGCTCGATAAAGGCCTCCACAAGCTTGTAGTTGTCCGCAGTAATAGGCGTTTTGATGAGGTCGGAAAGCGCAGATACGGTAAATGCCTTGGAGTTTTGGATACCGTCTCCGACGTGTATCTTTACATCTACCTCGGGAATGTAGCCGTTTTTTCCGCCGTAGTCGGATATGTTGAATATAAGCCCTCCGCTTTTATCCTCGGGCGCACCCAGCAGTAAGTAACGTCCGTTTTCGAAGCATTCGAGAGCACTTCTGTCCACGAGGCTGTAGAGTCTCGCGTATGCCGCAAGCTTATCGCATAATTTGATCTGCTTACGTGTTTTTGCCCTTTCGTTTAAGAGGGCAATGCCCGTAGCGGTAGTTACCTTTTCGGGCTCTTCGCCTTGGAATGAGCTGTAGTTGCCGACAGTTTCACGCATAAGCTCTCTCATGCGCATAACGTTTGAGTAAAGGTTTGCCTCAGCATAGCCGAGATTGCCAAGACGCTGTACCTTTCCCATCATTCCGGGGCGAAGTTTCCAGACCGCACCGGGTCTGTTGTCGGGACCTTCTCCCTCCGCAAATGCGTTTTCCTCCGCAATAACAATATCATTTGCACAGAACGCGGAGTTGAGCTGTGCATATATCATCTCTCTGTCGGCGCTGTCTATAAGGGGAATAAGCTGCAAAAGCTCGCTTTTGCCGAAGAGGGTGTCTGTGGTGGGAGTGCGGTTGTAGATGCAAAAAGGATACATCGTACAGCCGGTGGTAGTCCAATATTTCGGGACGTACCTTATTTCGTGAGAACCGATGAGTATGATAAGTCCAATATCGCCGCTTTTGTAGCTGTAGTCGACGCTGCCCTTATCCGTTTCTATTTTTGCGTGTCCGTCGTTTTGCTGCCTAAACCAGAATTCCGTAATTGTAACAGTCTGCATATCGCTGTAATAGTCGCTGTCGATGACGGACTTATTTTTAAACGGATTTCTGAAGCGGTGATTTTCGTGAAGGTCTTTTTGAAGATCGTTTTCGGAAAGTCCTGCACGTTCTATATCTTCTTT
>CALCTE010000208.1 GCA_937893885.1 uncultured Clostridia bacterium
GCCAATATGTTCATTTATTATTTTTACTCTATCACTATATGTTTTATATGTTTTAGGGGATAGCAGAGGTTTTTGATAGGCTAAATACTCACCACTAAACATTTCTAAATTAATATTTTGCTTCTCTGGAAAATTTCCAGTTTTAAATTCTATTTTTAATTTTGCTTCTCTAAGAAGTGCGTCTTTTTTACCTCCATAATAAGTTTCAAAGTGTCTTTTTCTTGTTCCATCAGCTCTGTAAGCTATTGGAATTTCAATTTGATAAACTTGATTTCTTTTTATTTCTCGTACACTCATTTTTTATTTCCTTCCTTTCTTTTTATTCTGAATCTTCTGTATATTTGTAACCATCTAAGATGGCTGACAACTCATTTACGATATTTGTTATTCTTGATCTCTTAGGACCGATACATGAACCTATAGCATCAACATCGGGATTTTTAGAACATACAGCTATTTTTGTTCTTGAACCTGCTTCACGTGAGATAGACTTTATCTCAACTGTGCCGTCATATATTTCAGGAACTTCAAGTTCAAAAAGTCTTTTTACAAGATCTTTGTGTGTTCTTGATATCTTTACTATCGGTTTCTTTTCCTTGCTTACGATACCTGTGATGTATACCTTTACCATCTGGCCTTCTTTAAGTACTTCGCCCGGTATCTGATCATTCTTGAAAAGATAAAGTTCAGTCTTGTCATATATGAGTGTTGCAGTTCCGCGACTAGGCTCAATCTGATTTACTTTTGCACTTATGCATTCATTTTCCTTGTTCTGGAACTGATTGAGAAGATTTTCTCTGTTGATCTCTCTGAGATCTGTCTTGATCGACTGCTTTGCTGACTGTGCCGCAGCTCTGCCAAACTGTGCAGTATCGATTTTTACAGCTACCATTCCACCGATGTATGCGCGTGGGTCAATAGTTCTCGCTTCGCTGATATTGATTTCGTTATCGTCAAGCGGTTCGTCTTCTACTACGAGCTTGATAATGCTTATTTCAAATGTACGTGTTTCCGGATCTATGTTGATATTTATATTTTCACAATCCGGATATGATTTCTTTACCGCTTTCATAAGTGCGGATTTTATTTTTTCCACCAATGTTTCAACTGATACACTGTTTTCATCTCCAAGCATTGTCAATGCGTCGAAAAAACCCTTGTTCATTTTAATAAACGACCTCCAAAATTATTTTATTCAAAATCAAATTCTTCGTATATCTTAATATATGCCACATCGGATAACAATACTTCTTTTTCTTCACCGTCAACAGAAATCTTTACACTTGTCTTGTCGTAGCCAAGAAGCGTTCCGACATAATCCTTTACACCATCAGCCGCTATTATACGATGTATACGTATATCCTTACCGATCGAAGCATCAAAATGTGACTCTCTCAGAAGTTCCCTTTCGAGTCCTGCTGAACCAACTTCAAGAAAATAACTCTCGGAAATCGGATCAAGCTCATCAAGCTTGTCACTGAGCGGTCTTGACATTGCTTCACAATCATCAAGATTTATACCGTCTTCCTTGTCGATAAAAACTCTCAGATACCACTCTGCGCCTTCCTTTACGAAAGAAACGTCCCATATAGAAAAACCAAGTTCGTCTGCTATAGGCTGAGCTATCTGATAAACTTTAAGTTCCGTAGCACCATTTTTCTTAATTTTCAAGCGGAAAACCTCCATACAAAATTAAAGGTCGGAATTATCCGACCTTTCCAGCTTATCATACTATAAAATATTATACCACACGAATATCAAGAAATCAATAGTTTTTTTGCTTAATTTAATTAGTTTTTTCTCAGGTGTTTTTTTTAATGCTATGTCGAAGGATAGTGTGAAACAGCGTTGTTATATATGTATCAGATCAATGCACTCACATAAATATTCACGTACTAAGCCTGTCCTTCTGCATTTTTTCTGAAAAATCGGGTTATCCCATTGATACTCCTTAATAACCGATACTCTAAAACTTCCATTCTCATCAAATTCGGGATACCAACCTATATCAATAATATAATTATTATCATAAATTACTTGCAACAAATCTTCTTTTAATAAATCTGTCTGTTCTTCTAACGGAATATCTTCATTTATTTCAAAATAACCGATCATCCCTTGAAATATCCCATTCTCTTCGTATATGAATAAAGTTTTATTTCCGTCTTCAATGTTCCCTTTTAATGAGGCCAACAAATCATCTTTTTTCTTTATACCATCATAATAGATAGGATAGCAGCAGCATTCTGGTTTTTGCGCCATTTCCCATAGCATA